>NZ_JBIMPP010000004.1:0-214956 GCF_043906805.1 Actinomadura sp. SCN-SB
TTTTCCCTAGCCCCTCTGTTCACGGTTCGATTCGGGGAGTTCAGGCATGTCGACAGCGTTCGAGGCCGCGGACCGGCATTCGCCGGCCCCGGGCGATTCCCCAGGTCCGGGCGCGGACGTGGAATTCCGCGTGCTCGGGGCGGTCGAGGCCATGGTGAACGGCCGTCCCCTCAAGCTGGGCGCCCCGATGGACCGCCTCGTCCTGACCGCCCTGCTGCTGGCCAAGGGCCGCGCCCTGAGCACGGAGGAGCTCACCGACCGGCTGTGGGGGAACGCCTCACCAGAGACATCGCCCGAACTGCTGCGCGACTACCTCAAGAAGGCGCGGAGGCATCTCGACAAGGCGGGCTCCGGCACGGGCGCGGCGCTCCTGCCGCGCTACGACGGCGGCTATCGAGCCCGCGTGGACCCCGCCCGGGTCGATCTGCACCGCTTCGACGACCGGGTCGCCGAGGCGGCCCGGCTCGCCGGGCGGGACGACGCGAAGGCCGCCGCCCTCCTGCGCGCCGCCTTGAAGGAATGGCGGGCGGACGACTCGGGACCGGACGAGGTCCACCCTCTGGCCGGGCTCCCCGGCACCTGGGCCGAGGGGCAGCGGAGCGCGCTCCGAGGCAGGCGCCAGGCCGCCTTCGTCGACTGCGTGAAGGCGGAGCTGCGGCTCGGCGGCCATGAGCATCGGCTGATCCCCGAACTCGCGCTCTGGCTCGACGCCAAGCCGCAGGACGAGCAGCTCGTGGAGCTGCTGATGCTGGCCTACGTCCATGCCGGGCGGCGCGGTGACGCGCTCAACCTCTTCCACATCACCAGGGAGCGCCTTCTGGAAGAGCAGGGCAGCGACCCGTCGCCGCGGCTGGAAAACCTGCGGCGGCGCATCCTCCAAGAGGATCCGGCGCTCCTTCCCCCGCCACGGCGGGAACCATCCGCACACCACCCGGGAGCGACGATGCCGTCCACCCATGACCACGACCAGCGGGACGACCACGACCTCGCGAGCCGGGCGGCCCGGCTCGTCGCGGAGACGAGCGCGCGGGGCGGCACCGCGGACTCGGGCGGGACCGGCGGCACCGCCCTCGCCGGCAGGCTGCGGGCGCAGTTCACGGAGGACCCGGCCGCCGCGACCATCCTCGCCTGGGTCGTCAGGGAGCCGGACAGCCACGACGCCGTGGCCGCCCTCGAACGGGCCCTCGTCGCCGCGCTGGCCCGCGACCGGTCGTTCGCCGACGACCTGCGGCGGCTCGCCGGCGCGCCCTCGCCCACCTCGCCGACGAGGCCGGTGTCGATCAACGCGACGACGATCGGCAAGGCCACCGTCTTCAACGAGACCGTCCAGGTCTCCGGCGACTTCACCATCAACTGACCCACGCTGCCCGGGACGGAGGCGGACAACGATGATCGACGACGGCGAGGACCTCGCGGATCCCTCACCCGGCGCCGCCGAGGACGGGGCGGACGAGGACGAGGGCCACGACGCCCACCCCGGGCCCGACCCCGGCGCGGAGCCGGCCGATCCCGTGGCCGACGCGCTGAAGGGACTGCGCGACTTCGGTGACGCGGCCTTCCGCGCGGAGCTGACGCGGATGACCTCGTTCGTGGAGGACGCCAACTCGCGCCTCGACCGCGAACGCCATCGCGGCGACGTGCACATCGGAACGCTGGCGATGTTCCATGACGTGGAGGTCGGCGGCGACTTCTCCGTCGGCGGCGGCCGTGCCGGTCGCCCGCGCGCCGCTCGCGACGACGTCCGGATCGACGCGGCGACGCTGAGCGCGCACCGCGACCGCTACGTCCGCCCGTCCGGCTACGCGGGCGCGCTGCGCCGCCTGCGCGAGCGGCGGCTGCTCGTCCTGGCCGTGCCGGTCGGGACGGGCCGCGACGCGGCGGCGCTCAACCTGCTGATCGAGGCGCTCGACGCCGAGGACGGCGACGGCGCCTGCTTCCGCGTGGCCGACCCGGAGGCGGCCGCCGCCGGTGAGTGGACGCCCTCGGCGCGGGGGGCCGGTCACGTCATCGACCTCGACGTCCGCGCGGAGGGCCGTGACCCGGTGGTCGCGTCCGGAATCGACGAGGAGTGGATCGAGGCGACGGCGAGGCGGGTGCGCGACGCGGACGGCTATCTGGTCGTGCTGACCGGATCGCCGACCGGTGCGCTGCTGGAGGCGGCGGCCCACTCGCCGCACGTGCTGACCACCCTCGGCGAGCTCGATCCGGTCACCGTCTTCACCCACCGCGTCCTGGGACCCGATCCCGATCCGTCCGAGCTGGAGGACCTGCACCGCTCGCTGGACGAGGCGGGCGGGTTCCACCTGCTGGCGCGGCAGCCCCAGCCGCGCACGGCGGTCCGCCTCGCGGACGCGTTCGGTGAGGGCGGTGACCTCGCCGCCACCGTCCGCGCGCTGAGCGATCCCGCCGCGCAGGTCCACGCGTGGTTCGGGCGGCACCGGTCGGCCGAGGCGACCTGCTTCGCGCTCGCCGCCGCGGTCCTCGAAGGCGCGGGCTACCTCACGGTGTCCGACGCCGCGGTGGAGCTGTACAGGCAGCTCGATCCGGAGGCCGCCGACCCGTCCGACCTGCGCTTCCGTGAACGGCTCGGCACCGACCACCCCTGGATCGAGCTCGGCGGCGGCGCGCCCGCCGCCCCGGGCGCGCCGTCCCGGGTGCGCTTCACCGACGACCTGCTCCAGCCCGCCGTCCTCGGGTACGCGTGGCAGTACCTGGACGGCGCGAGGGGGCCGCTGCTGCGCTGGCTGCGGCGGCTCACCGACCACCGCGACATCGAGGTGCGCGGCCGCGCCGCCGTCGCCACCGGGCTGATCGCGCGCTGCGACCTCGACCACGCGCTGCACCGGTTCCTGCGGAGCTGGGCGGGCGCCGAGAGGAGGACGACGCGCGAGGCCGTCGCGGCGGCGCTCGGCCTGCTGGCGAGCGAGCCGGAGCTGACCGGTCCCGTGTGGTCCCTGCTGGAGTCGTGGGCGGAGGAGGAGGGCTCGCCGTTCCAGAACCGGCTGCGCCACACCGCCGCAGGGGCGGTCGGCGGGCCGCTCGGCGCCCGGGAGCCCGAACGCGCGCTGGCCCTGCTCCGCGCGGTCCTGGACGACGAGAAGTGGCGCGGCCTGATCACGGTCAGCCTGGCCATGCTCCAGCTGGTCGAGCTGGGGCGGGAGACCGAGGTGCTCGGCGCCCTGCTGGAGTGGTCCCGGCCCCAGGACGACTCGCCGCTGGTGGCGCAGGCGCTGTCGGTGTTCGTGTTCATCGCGACCGCGCCCGTCCCCTGGACGTACCTGCCCGACGGCGGATCCGATCGTCCGCTGCTGGTCGCGGACGGCGGGCGGCACCGGCGGCATCTGGAGGAGCTTTGGGCGCGTGCCCTTGCCCGCAAGCCCGCCCAGGAGCTCGCGCTCGACGCGTTGCGCGACCTCGTTCTCGGTGCCGACGGCGACGACCCGGCCGCGCTGGACGCGATCCGCGGCCTGCTGGCCGGGGTGGCGGCGCGGGGCGGACGGCACCGGCAGCGGCTCGACTGGTATCTCGGCGCGTGGGCGTCCGACGCCGACCGGCCGTCCAGGGCCGCCGCCTCTCTGCGCCGCGCGCTGAATCTGAGCGCCTGACCCGGCACACCAAGGACACCCGAGCCTTTAAGGACGCACGGCATGGACCAATGGAGCAACGGCAGGATCAATCCCATCCTCGATGAGCGGCCGATCTCGATGTTCCGGCTGCTGCGCCCGCTGCGCGCCCCCGCGCCCGGCACCGCCCTGGTGCTGGTGCCGCACGAGGGCAACCCGATCACGATCCGCCACGGCGAGCTCGTCCCGGACGCGCGTTACGGCGTCTACCAGTACAGCGCCCTGGTCGACCTGGCCGAGCACCGGGTGCGGTTCCGGGTGCCGCTGGTCAGCCGCGACCCCGTCTTCTCCTTCAACGGCCAGGTCGTGGTCGGATGCCGGGTCGGCGAGCCCGCGGTGGTCGTCGCCCGGGGGATCCGCGATCTGGGCGCGACCCTGTACGACCCGATCAGGCGGATGCTGCGGCCGGTCGCCAAACGCTTCGACATCAAGGAGTTCCACGAGGCCGAGGAGGCGCTCAACGAGACGCTCGCCTCGTTCCCCGGCGACTCCGCGCTCCGGTTGCGCAACGCCTCGGTCGAGCTGCTCCTGGACGAGGACGAGGTCGCCAAGGCGGCGCGGGAGTACCGCGATGTGCGCAGGGAGACCAGGCTGAACGCGATGCGCCGCGACCGCCATCTGGAGATGATGCGGCGGGAGGGCGCCGAGGGCCTGCTCGCCGAGATCGTGGAGACGGAGGGCCCGCGCGCCGCCCTGGAGTGGATCGCGGCGGCCGAGGCGGACGAGCGCAAGGAGCTGCGCGAGACCCTGGACCGGCTTCTCGCCGGCACCGGCGCCGATCGCGAGCCGTTCGACCACCTGGAGGCCGAGCGCGACCTGGTGAACCGGATCACCGGCGGGTCGAGCGTGCCCTTCGGCGGGACGCGGTCCAGCCGCGTACGGGGCCTTCCGGCGGGGGAGCCGTCCCGGCCCGCGCCACCGGATGACGACGACCCGCCGCCCCAGTACAGCTACCCGGCGGGTCCCACGCAGCCTCCCACCGGGCCACCGCCGGACGAGCCTCCAGGCGGCCCTCCAGGCAACACGGACTCTCGTCCCGGGCCGCGCGGCAGCCGGGTCCGTGGGCTGCGGCGGCCGGACGACGGGGGGTGAGCGGCGTGCGGATCGCGTCCATGGCCGAGGCCGGCAACGGCCGCGCCTCCTGGTACCACCAGTGTGCCTCCCTGCTGTCCATCGGTGTCTGGACCGAACGCGTGCAGGGGAAGGGCGAGGACGCCGAGCCTCTCCTCGTCCACCATGTGCCGACGGGCGAAGGGCTCGCCGCGGTCTTCGACGGCGCGGGCGGGGCCGGGGCGTCCATCGCGCACGAGCTCCCGGGCGGGCCGCGGCGCAGCGGCGCCTGGGTCGGCGCCCGCGTCGCGCGCTCGGCCACCGAGAGCTGGTTTCGCGCGACCGTGGCCGGGCGCGGGTCCGGATCCGGCGGTCCCGCGGGGGACGCGGCCACGCTGAGCCGTCACATGACGCGGTTGCTGGCCCCCATGCGCCCGGACCGTCCCAGCCGTCTCGTCGGAGGCGTCCGCCGGGAACTGCCCACGACCATGGCGGCCGTCCGGTACCGGCGCGCCGGGAGCCGGGTGGGCTGCCGGGTGCTCTGGGCCGGGGACTCGCGCGCCTACCTGCTGTCCTCCGGGACGGGCCTCCAGGCGCTCACCCGCGACCACACGGCGGAGACCGACGCGCTGGAACAGCTCGTCCAGGACCCGCCGATGACCAACGTGATCTGCGCCGACAGGGCCTTCCGCATCGACCAGTCGGACACCTCGTTCGAGCTGCCCTGCGTGCTCGTCTGCGCCACCGACGGCTTCTTCGGGTACGTGGACACGCCCGCGCACTTCGAGCGGCACCTGCTGCGGGCGCTCCAGGACGCCAGGGACACGGCGGACTGGGCCGACCTGCTCTGCGCCCGGGTGGCCGAGTACACGGGGGACGACGCGTCGCTGACGGCGGTGGCCCTCGGCTACCGCCACTTCGAGGACCTGCGAAGCGCGTTCGCCCGCCGCGCCGACACCGTCGAGCGCGACTACTGGCTGGGCCGGGAGCACCACGGCCGTCCCGGCTTCGACGAATGGCGGCACCGGACGTGGCTGGCCTACCGGCCGGACTACGAGCGGCGCATGCCTCCGGTCGCCGTCGCGGGATCCGAAGGCTCGTCCTCACAGGAAGGAGGGACGTGGTGAGAGCGGGACAGGTCGTGAACGGCTACACGATCGTCAGCGAGCCCACGAACGAGGGCGGCGGCAAGTGCATGTGGGCGTTCGCCGAGCGCGACGGACGCGAGTACTTCCTCAAGCGCTTCCTCGAACCCAAGTACCCGCGCGAGGGCGGAGGCGGGAGCGAGGCGAGCAGGCGAGCCCGGCTCCGCGAGTGCCAGGAGTTCGAGGAACGGCATGTGTCGATCATGAACCTGCTCGACCCGGAGGCGGTCGGCACGGGCAACCTCGTGCTCGCCGTGGACTTCTTCCGTCACAAGTCGTCCTACTACAAGGTGACCGAGCGCATCGACACCTCGTCCCTGACCAAGCCGCACGCCCTCGACACGCGCAGCCGCAGCGTGCTGCTGCGGACGCTCGTCCTGAGCCTGCGGCTGCTGCACCGGCTCGGCATCGTGCACGGCGACGTGAAGCCCGCCAACGTGCTCGTCCAGCAACGCGCGGCGAACACCTTCCACACGGCCAAGCTCATCGACCTCGACGACGCGTACCTGTCCGGGCGCCCGCCCCCGCCCGGCCTCGTCGCGGGCGACCATCTGTACGGCGCGCCCGAGTGGCTCCGCTACCTGCGTGACGACGGGGACACGGGTCCCGAGGACCTCACCACGTCCGCCGACGTCTTCTCGCTGGGGCTGATGATCCACCTGTACCTGACGGGGGCGCTTCCCGCCTACGGCACCGGCGGTCACACCGCACCGGCCGAGGCGGTGGACGACGGGGTCCCGCTGCGCGTGGACGAGCGGCTGGCCCCGGCGATGCGCGCCCTGATCACGTCCATGACGGCGGCCGACCCGCGGGAGCGGCCGACGGCGGCCTCGGTCTTCGAGGCGCTGCGGGATCCGGATCTGTGCCTGCTCGACCGGAGCCGGACGGCCGGCGGGTGGCCCGGCGGCCCATCGACACCTACCGACGACGACCAGCGAGAAACGACAGGGGGTCTTTCATGGGGCTCGACGGCCGGAACAACCTGAAGTACGCGGTGGACATCGTGTTGTGCATCGACGTCACCGACAGCATGTGGCCGGTGCTCGACGCGGTGAAGAAGAGCGCGATGTCCTTCCACCAGCGGCTGGACGCGGTGATGGCGGACCGGGGGAAGGCGATCAGCCAGCTCCGCCTCCGGGTGATCGCCTTCCGCGACTTCGGCGACCACGCCAAGAGCGCGATCGAGCAGACGGGGTTCCTCGTCTTCCCCGACCAGGCCGCCGAGTTCGATGCCTTCGTGCGGGGGCTGCTGCCGCTCGGCGGCGGCGACCTCCCCGAGTCGGGGCTGGAGGCGCTGGCGCTGGCCATCGCCTCGCCGTGGGAGCGCGGGCTCGACCGGCGCCGCCACATCATCGTGATGTTCACCGACGCGCCCGCGCATCCGCTCGGCGATCCGCGGTCGCGGGCCGCCCACACCTACCCCGCCGGGATACCGGCCGGCATGGACGAGCTCTTCGAGCAGTGGGGGTACGCGAGCAGCAGAACCGCCCTGATGGAGAACTCCGCCAAGCGCCTGGTGCTCTTCGCCCCCGACACCGAGCCCTGGTCGGAGCTGGTCGAGGACTGGAACCAGACGCTCCTGTTCCCGTCCGCGGCGGGCGAGGGCCTGGAGGAGTTCGAGATGGACGAGATCATCAACACGATCGTGAACAGCCTGTGATCGGGTGGCGACGACGGGTGCCGGCGGCGCGGCCGGTGGCCTGCTGCGAGCCCGTGCCCGACACGGCCGACTGGATCGGTTTCCGCCCGGGACCCGAGACCGAGGCCCTCCTCGACGTCCTGCGGGCGCGGCTGCGCGCCGCCGCCACCGCGGAATGCGAGGGCGTCATGGAGGTGAAGGCCCCGTGACCGCCGCCGAGGACGCCCTTCCCGTGCGGTCTTGGCGCTGCCTGCGCTGCGATGTCCGGAACGACCCGGAGGACGACGCCTGCCTGGTGTGCGAGACCGACCGCGGCACCGCCACGGACGCCCGCACGCTCATCCCCTTGCCACCGCGCCCGCGCGTGGACGCCACACCCCGCGCGCCCGGTCCGCAGCGCCGACCGCGTCCCGTCACCGGGCCGCGCTCCACCGTCCCGCGTCCCGCAGTCCCGCCGCGGGCGCCCGCCGCGGGACCGGCCGCGCCTCGTGTCGCCCCGCCGGCGGGCGAGGTGTTCTTCCCGGTCGCGGGAGGCCACCCGCCTGTCCCTCCTCACACCGGACGACCACCGATGCCGCCGCTCTACGGCCGCCCCTACCCGCCTCGTCCTGGCCCGCCCCACGCTTACCCGCCTCGTCCTGGACCGCCGTTCCCGGCTCCGCGTCCGCCATGGTCGCCTCCGTGGTGGAACGACATGGCCAGGGCCCGCACGATGGGCCTCGGCTGCGCCGGTCTCCTCATCGTGTATTTCCTGCTGGTGGCCTGTGTCTCGGCGATCGGATCGTCCTCGGGCGGCGGCTACTGACGTGGCGCCGCCGTCAGCCGGCCAGCCGCTGGGCGCCCAGCCTGGCCTGGTCCGCGGGGATCGCGAACCCGATGCCGATCGAGCCGCCCTCGCCGTTCCTCGACAGGGTCGCGATCGCCGTGTTCACCCCGATGACCTCGCCCCGGGCGTTGACCAGCGGGCCGCCGGAGTTGCCCGGGTTGATCGACGCGTCGGTCTGCAGGGCCGTGCTCCAGATCCCTCCCTCGCCCATGCGCACCCTGCGGTTCAGCGCGCTGACGATGCCGCTGGTGACCGTCCCCTCAAGGCCCAGCGGCGAGCCGAGGGCCAGCACCGGCTCACCGACGCGGACCGCCGCGGACCGCCCGAACACCAGCGGGGCCGGGCTCTGGGCCTCGGGGATCGCCAGCAGGGCCAGGTCGTTGGCCCGGTCGGAGCCCACCACGCGCGCGGGCACGCGGCGCCGGTCGCCGAGCACCACGACGACCTCGCCGCCCTCCCCGACGACGTGCGCGTTGGTCAGCACGCGTCCCGGACGGTCGATCACGAACCCCGACCCGGTGCCCCGGGCGTTCCCCGACCGCACCTCGATGGACGCCACGCTCGCCCGCACCCGCGCGGCCACCGCGCTCAGGTCACCGGACGCGCGCTTCCCCGGCCCGGCGCCGGGACGCGAGGCCGCCGGGGTCGCCTGGGTCCCGGCGGTCATCCGTCCGGCGACGGCCCCCGCCGCTCCCCCGGTCACCAGCGTCGCCAGCACGGCGACGACGACCACCAGGACGGGCACCCCCCTGCCGCGGCGGGGTTCGTCGTCGTCGGGGAAGGTCCACGTGTCGGCCGGTGGCGGCCGCCTGAACGGGTCCCGCGGCGGCGGGCGCCTGAACGGATCGTCCTGCGGCCACGTACGAGGGGGCGGAGGAGCCATGACCTCGGGACGCCGTGGCCCGCCCGTGCCGTACCCGGAGCCGTCGCCGCCGTTCCCGTACGTGGCGGCCGGGGCGGCGCTCGGGCCAGGTCCGTACCGGGGGGATGCGCCGCGGTCGTACCGGGCGGTGTCACGGGGCACGCCGTACCGGGGATCCGCGTGCGGTGGATAACTCATGAGGCTCCTCACGCTCATCTCTCAAGAGGGAGTACTCCGATCCCGCCGCATTTCGTTCACACGAGACGTGAGAGAAGCCGGGCGTATGAGGCGGCCTCTAGGATCGCGCCCATGAGACGTCTGCCGGGTTCGCCGTTCTTCGCCGGGATGCTGGTCGCCAACAGCGCGCCTCACCTCGCCACGGCCGTCACCGGTCGCCGCCACATGACGCCGCTGGCCGGCCGCCGCTCCGGCCCCGTCGTGAACGGCGTGTGGGCGGGGCTCAACCTCGCCGCCGGGCTTCTCCTGCTGCGCAGGGCGCGGCGGGGAGACCGGGACCGCTGGGACCGTGACCTGGTGTCCTTCGAGGCCGGCTACCTCACCTTCGCCCTGTGGATGGCGGGAACGGAACGCCTCGTCGCCATGAACTGGGACCGCGCGGCCACCGATGAATGACCACCGGCGCGGCATCGGCCGGCCGGGGCAGGTTCCACGGCATGAGAACGGGGCCGGCCACGTCGGCATGACGTGGCCGGCCCCGGAGCGGGACGACGCGGACTACCCGGCCGCGGCGGTGCGCCAGCCCGGCTTGTAGCTGGTGCGGGCCATCTCCGCGTACGGGGCGGGGCTGACGATGGCGCGGACCTCGAACTGCTCGTGCGGCTCCACCGTGGTCTTCCGGGAGCCGCCGCCGGGCTCGCCCCAGATCACGCGGACCTCTGCGCCGAGCGGCACGTCCGGGGCGATCGTGGCGAGGGACAGGGCCTTGCGTTCGTTGGCGCTGTACCCGGTGAACATCGAGAGGCCCACGACCGTGCCGTCACCGTCGACCACCGAGTCGAAGTTGGACGAGCCGTAGTTGGCGTTCGGCAGGTCGAAGAACTGGTAGCCGGGGCCCTCGGGATCGACCGGCGAGGCCAGCAGCGTGGCGACGTCCTCGGCGTTCCACGCCAGGGTGACCTTGCGCCGCTGGACCTCCGGGTCGATCCGCTCCAGGGCGTCGCGTCCGACGAAGTCGTGATCGAACTTCACGAACGACCCGTAGCCCAGCTCCCACGGGTTGGTGTAGTAGTCCTCGATGTCGGACGACACGAAGCTTCCCGCGATCGCGTTGACCGCCTCGTAGCTGTTCGCGGGGAGCCATTCCCGGTAGGGGCGCAGTTCCTCGTCGGTGTAGATGGCGGGCAGGGGCGAGGGGATCCAGCCCGACTCCAGGGTGTTGCAGGAGTAGGCGCGGGCACCGGCCGGTTCCAGCCCGAACTCCTCCCCGGCCGCGAGGATCGCCTCCCGCACCTTGTCGTAGGTCTCGTACGGTCCCCAGATCTCCAGGCCCGGCGCGCCCGCCATTCCGTGCCGCAGCGTGCGGACCCGCTCGCCCGCCACGGTCATGGAGCCCATGCGGAAGAACGGCACCTGTTCAAGGGGCCCGCCGTTGACCTTCTCGATGACCTGCCACGCGCTCGGCCCCTGGATCTGGAACCGCCACACATCGCGCGCGACCGGCTTGCCGTAGGGGCGCGACGGAGAGCGGTCGTCCATGCGGACGTCCACGTTGTACCCCTCGCCGGCGTTGAAGGTCAGCCAGTTGGCCACCGGCGCCCGTCCCACGAAGACGAACTCCTCCTCGGCGAGACGGAAGAGGATGCCGTCGCCGATGACCCCGCCGCCGGGTGCCACGGGCACGAACTGCTTGGCCGAGTTCACCGGGAACTTCGCGGTGCTGTTGATGCCGGTGTCGGTGAACAGCTTGAGCGCGTCCGGACCGGAGACCCACAGGTTCGTCATGTGGTGCGACTGGTCGAACAGGACCGCGGTGTTCTGCCACGCCTTGACCTCGCGGCGGAAGTTGGTGAACTCGGAGGGGACCACCGGGTAGATCCACGCGCCCAGTTGCGAGTTGCGCAGCAACTCCACGGTGTCGCCGGCCTGGTCCAGCACCTCTTGCAGGTTCTTCGCGCTCATGTGGCCCCACCTGTCCGGTCGTGCTCTCCGCGATCCGCGCCGGTCGGTCTCGGGTGACCGGCGTCCTCACCGTAAGAACCACCGCGCGTGCCCGGACACCGGTAAATGGCCGGAAGCCGCCTTCCGGATCCGGCGGGGGCACGTGGGTCATTTGTCGTAGTCGCGGCGCGCGGGCGCTCAGTCGATCCCGAGCCGGGCGCGCAGGCCGCGGCGCCACTTCTCGGTGCCCTCAAGCTCGTTGAACGTGAAGATGTGCAGGCCGCCGATGGTGCCGGTGGACGTGCGCGAGGCGGCGGCCAGGCGGCGCACGAGCCTCGTGGGGTCGTAGGTCTTGGGGAGCAGGAACCGCCACAGCCCTCGCTGCTTCCGCAGGAACCTGGCGGACTGCCCCAGCCCGATCCCGGCGCTGATCCGGACGAGCTTCTGGCGGTTGACCGGGCCCGGCATGCCCGCGTACACGGGAAGGCCCACGCCGCGCGCGGTCAGTTCCGCCGCCCAGTCCACGACGGTCTCCGCCTTGAAGCAGATCTGCGTCACCACGCGGGTGGCGTGGGCGGCCTTGTCCTGGAGGGCCCGTTCCATGAGCTCGGGCCCGATGCTTCCGTGGCCTTCGGGGTAGCCGCCGATGCCCACGTCCGAGAAGGGGTGACCGACCCGGTCGAGCGCTTCGAGCAGGCTGAGCGCGTCCGGGAACGGCCCGGCGGCACGAGGGGCGTCACCGCCGATGACGAACACCCGCCCGATCCCGGCGGCGCGCAGGCGCCCGACGACCGCCGCCACCTCGTCCTCCCCGGTGAACTGGCGCGCGGCCAGGTGAGGGGCGACGTCATAGCCTCTCCCGCGCAGCCGTACGGCGAGGTCGACGGTCGCGCCGATCCCCCTGGCCTCGGTGGTGGTGACGGTCAGAGGGACGTCGGTGGGGACGTGCGCGGCGACGGACTCCTCCGCCGAGCGGAACGGCATCACCTCGTATCCCATGGTGCGGACGAGGTCCGCCAGTTCGATCCGGCCCCGGCCCGGCAGCTCGCCGGGCAGTCCCGTGGACAGCGCGGAACCCATGAACCCGCTACCTCCCGATCGTTCGACGACGGGGACGGCGGGCGCCGTGACGCCGTACCGTGACCAGTGCCGTGACCCGCCGTCGTCAGTCAAACGGGCGATGCGGCCCGGTCGCGACGGGCATCACGCCGATGACGTCCGAGACAATTGACTCAGTCCGGCGCCTCCACAGACCTCCTCAAACCGCCTCACACCCGGAATTCGCGGTTGCGGACTCGGCGCGGGCGGGTCATCCTCGCGGGCGAGGCGGTAGCGAGGAGGCAGGGAGGGGGTACGGACGTGGCCACGCGACCCCTCCAGCCCGGCGATCCGCGGGAGGCGGGACCCTACCGGTTGCTGGCCAGGCTGGGGTCGGGCGGCATGGGGGTCGTCTTCCTGGGCCGCTCGGCGGGCGGCCGGACGGTCGCCATCAAGCTGGTGCGCGAGGACCTGGCGCGTGACCCCGAGTTCCGCCGCCGGTTCCGGAACGAGGTGCGGGCGGCCCGCGAGGTCGCCGGGAGGTTCACGGCGGCGGTCCTGGACGCCGACACCGAGGCCGCGACCCCGTGGCTGGCCACCGCGTACATCGCCGGTCCCACCCTTCAGGAGGTGGTGGGCGGGGAGGACGGCCCGCTGCCGGAGCGGTCGCTGCGCACCCTGGCCGCCGGGCTGGGCGGGGCGCTGCGGGCGATCCACGAACGGGGAGTGGTGCACCGCGACCTCAAGCCGTCCAACGTGCTGCTGACCCTGGACGGCCCGCGCGTGATCGACTTCGGGATCGCCCGCGCGGTGAACCACAGCGTCGTCACCCGCACGGGATCGCTGATCGGGACGCCCGCGTTCATGTCGCCCGAGCAGATCCGGGGCGAGCGGGTCACCCCCGCCAGCGACGTGTTCTCGCTGGGATCCGTCCTGGCGTACGCGGCGACGGGACGCATGCCGTTCGCGACGACCGAGGACGGCGTGCACGCGCTGATGATGCGGATCACCATGGCCGAACCCGACCTGGGCGGCCTGCCCGAGTCGTCGCGCGGGCTGGTCGGCTCGTGCCTCGCCAAGGACCCCTCGGCGCGTCCGCTCCCGCAGGAGATCATCGAACGGGCGGCGGCCTCCGGCGCCACCGAGCCCTGGCTGCCGCCGAAGGTCATGGACAGGCTGGGCCGCCACGCCGTCGCGCTGCTGGACCTGGAGGCCCCCGTGACCCGGCGGCCCGGGGACCCCGCGGGGCCGACGGCGCCCGCCTCCCGCCCGCCATCGGCCGACCGGCCGGCGAGCGTCCCTCCCGCGAGCGCGCCTACCGTCAGCGTCCCTCCCGCGAGCGTCACCCCTGCGGGCGCCACTCCTGCGGGCGTCCCGCCGATGTTTCCTCCCCGCCGGTCCCGGGGCCTCGCGATCGCGGGGGCGGTACTCGCGCCGCTGGCCCTGATCGGCGTGGTCCTGTACGTGACGGACCTCGGCGACGACGGCGCGCCCGCCTCCGGGACGGCCGCGACGGCGGGTCCGGCCCGAGCGACGCCCACCGCCTCGCCCTCGACCCCGCGGCCTTCACCCACCACCCCGACGCCCTCGCCGCGAAGGAGCACCGTCCCTTCGGCGCTGGTCGGCACCTGGGAGGGTCCCAGCAGCGACGACGAGACCCTGCGTTTCACCATCCGGCGCGGGAGGGCCGGGAGCGACGTGCTCACCGAGCGGTTCTCCTACGGAAGGCTCACCTGCCACCTGGTGGGCAGGCTCGAATGGGCGGGCGCCCGTGGCATCACGGTCACCGCCCGGATCAGCCGGGAGACGCATCTGTCCTGCAAGTACAACACCGGGACGCAGACGCTCACGCTGACCAACGGAGGCACCCTCGTCTTCCGGGCGGAGAACGGCACCGTCAGCGGTTCCCTCCGCCGAGTGGGCTAGGCCGCGGTCACGTACCGGCTTGGCGGAGTTCGACGCAGCACTCGCCTGGACGGGGCGCCAGGACGGCCTGGACGGCGGTGGCGCCCAGCCCCTGAAGATAGCCGGTGACGAAGGCGTGGTTCATCCCGCAGACCAGGTCGGGGGCCTTGGCGGCCTGCGGCTGGAACGGGCAGTTGTGCAGTGTGAGCCGCGTGGGGCTCTCCCGCACCGGCTCGAAGCCGTGGTCTTCGAGCATCCGCTCGCACAGGGTCACGCCGCGTTCGGCGCCGAGGCGGCGTGGACGGAGCGTGGCGTGCTGGTGCTCACCCAGATCCCGGCCGCGCTCGTGCGCCGCGCGCAGCGCCGCCTGCTCGGCGGTCTCCTCGTCCCGCTGGGTGACGACGGCGGTGAGGAGCAGGTCGGCCAGCAGTTCGTGGCGGCTGTCGGGGATGCTGAGCCGGATCCGGGCGTCGGTGGGCTCGTAGACCTTGGGCTGCCGTCCGACCTTGCGGAGGCCGCCGGGCGCCCCGTAGTGGGCGCGCAAAAGGCCGGCGTCGACGAGCTTGTCCAGGTGGAAGGCGGCGAGCTTGCGTGAGATGCCGACGCTGGCGGCCGCCTCGTCGCGGGTCACCGGGCGGCGCGCGCGCCGGATGAACGCGAACATCCGGCGCCGCAGGTCCTCGGCGAGGGCGCCGATCGACTCGATCGGATCGGACGGGCTGTCGTGATCGGCCACCTTGCCACGATAACTCCTATTTAAGTGGTCGGTAGGCGACTCCGCCCGATTCTTGCGCGGGTTCTTGACCTTGACGGAGGATAAGACCAATACTTGTTAGCGAAATAGGGAGGCGGTCGCCGTGACGGTGCAGCGGCAGTCCAAGCAACCCGTCAGCCCGGCGCTCGCCGGGCCGTACGGGCATCCGTTCCATCCGATCCTGGTCACGGTGCCGATCGGCGCGTGGGTGGGAAGCCTGGTCTTCGATGTCGCCTCCCACCTCGTGGACGACCCCACGTTCCTGTCCCGCGGCTCGCTGTGGCTGATCGCGATCGGGGTGCTCGGGGCCGTGGCGGCGGCGCTGGTCGGCGCCCTGGACCTGCTGGCCATCCCGGCGGGGACGCGGGCGTTCGGTGTCGCGCTCGTCCACATGACGCTGAACCTGCTGGTGACCGCCGCCTACGTCGCGGGATTCCTCTGGCGCAACGCCGGAGAGGGGCCGTCCGGCAGCGTTCCCGCAGGGCAACTCGCGCTCAGCGCCGCAAGCCTGGCGGTCCTGGGCGTTTCCGGATATCTAGGCGGGATGCTCGCCTACCGCTACGGCGTGCGCGTCGCGGACGAGGGGACGCAGGCGGACGGGTTCGCCGACCGCCGCGGCTGAGTCTCCACACCGGCGCCACCCCTTCGCACACCATCGGAGTTGTCATGGACCTCACCGCATTGGCCCTCTGGCTGGTCACCGCCCTGGGCGGCTTCCTCATGATGGGCATCTGGATCGCCCGTGGCGGTCCCCGCGCCGGTACCTCCCGGCTGCCCGTCCCGGTCCTGTTCGGCCATTTCGCGCTCGCCGCCGCGGGACTGGTGGTCTGGATCGTCTACGTGGCCACCGACGCCAAGGCGCTGGCCTGGACGGCGTTCGCCCTGCTCGTGCCGGTCGCGCTGCTCGGTTTCGCCATGCTCGCCCGCTGGATCCCGGTGTACCGCGCCCGCGCCGCCGCTCCGGCGGGCGTCGGCGCGGGCGGGTCGGGCGGCGGCCCGGCCGAGCAGGGCGAGCCGCCGGAGCGCGGTTTCCCGGTGCCCGTCGTGGCCGGTCACGGGCTGTTCGCGGTCGCCACCGTGATCCTGGTCCTGGTGGCGGCGCTCAAGTAGGACACCCCTAGGGCACGGTGACCGAGGCGATGACGACCGGGCCGCGGGTCGGGTCGAGCCCGGCCTCCTGGGAGGTGCCGGGCGGAGTGATGACGTCGCGATCGCCTTGGGCACCGTGCCCGGATCCGCCGCGCGGATCGGCGCGGTGCCGCCCGCGCGGGGCAGCGCGATCGTGATCGTCCTGGTGGGCCGCGAGGCGCGTACGGGGGCGGCGCCCGGTTCCCTGACGTAGACGTCGGGGAGCCGGGCGCCCATCGCGTTGCCGAACGTCGGCGTCAGGTCGAGGGGCCTGGAGGACTCCAGCCGCGTGCCGACCACGACGGCGTCCCGTACCGGATCGGTGATGTACGTGGTCACCAGGCATCGACTCGACGTTGGCGTTCTCGATGGTCGGGCTGTAGACGGCCGACACCGCCCCGGACGCAAGCCGGCCGGGCCGGGATCCTAAGGTTGGGACGCCCGCGCCCTGGCTACTTAGAGGGCACCGGAGGGTCCCCCACTCCTGAGGAGGGTCGGCGTCATGACGAGCGAATCGGTCTTCACCTACGGGTCGCCACAGCTGAAGTTCGGGGCGGGCGCGTCCGGCGAGATCGGCTTCGACCTGGCCCAGCTCGGAGCGCGCCGCGCGCTGGTGGTCACCGATCCCGGCGTGGCCGCGACGGGTGCGGCGCAGCGGATCGCGGACTCGATGAAGGAGTACGGCGTCGACGCCGAGGTCTTCGACGGCGTCCACGTCGAGCCCACCGACGAGAGCCTGCGACGCGCCGTGGACCATGCGCGCGCGAACGGGCCCTACGACGCCTATGTCGCGGTCGGCGGCGGTTCGTGCATCGACACCGCGAAGGCCGTCAACCTGCTGACCACCAACGAGGGCGACCTGACCGACTACCTCAACCCGCCGGTCGGCGCGGGACGGGCGCCCGCCAGGCCGTTGCTGCCCCTGGTCGCGGTGCCGACGACGACGGGAACGGGGGCCGAGAGCACGACGGTCTGCGTCCTGGACGTCTTGGCGCTGAAGGTCAAGACGGGCATCAGCCACCCCAGGCTGCGCCCGACGCTGGCGGTCGTGGACCCGGACCTGACCGTCACCCAGCCGCCCGGGGTGACCGCGTCGTCCGGCATGGACATCGTGTGCCACGCGCTGGAGAGCTACACGGCCCGCCCGTTCGACTCCTACGACCGGAAGAGGCCCGAGGAGCGCGTCCCGTACTGCGGCGCCAACCCGGTGTCGGACATGTGGGTGGAACGGTCGCTCACGCTGCTGTCCCGGTCGTTCCGCACCGCCGTGCGCGACGGTGAGAACAGGCAGGCCCGTGCCGACATGGCGCTGGCGGCCACGTTCGCGGGCCTGGGCTTCGGGAACGCGGGCGTGCACATCCCGCACGCCAACGCCTACCCCATCGCCGGACGCGTGCGCGACTTCCGTCCCGAGGGCTATCCCGACGCCGAGCCGCTGGTGCCGCACGGCATGTCGGTGTCGCTCACCGCGCCCGAGGCGTTCCGCTACACCTTCGAGGCCCGGCCCGACCGGCACGTCCGCGCCGCCGAACTGCTCGACCCGGGTCTCGACCGCCCGGACGACCCGGCCGAGTACCTGCCGCGCGCCCTGCTGCACCTGATGCGCGACATCGGCATCCCGGACGGCATCGGCGGCGTCGGCTACACCGAGGCCGACGTCCCCGCCCTGGTGGAGGGGACGCTCAAGCAGCAGCGGCTGCTCGCCACCGCGCCTCGCCAGGCGGGCCCGGACGAGCTCGCCGGGATCTTCACCCGCTCGCTGCGGCTGTGGTGAGGCGCCCGGCGAGGTTGCGCCGCAAGCGGGGC
The DNA here is from genome assembly GCF_043906805.1 of Actinomadura sp. SCN-SB. NCBI lineage: Bacteria > Bacillati > Actinomycetota > Actinomycetes > Streptosporangiales > Thermomonosporaceae > Actinomadura > Actinomadura sp. SCN-SB. The sequence goes on from NZ_JBIMPP010000004.1 coordinate 17,895, forward strand.
AAAGCGGTTGTATCGTGATCGATCACGGCGCGGATGTACGACTACTGCCTGTCCGCGGACGCCACGACGGTGATCCAGGCGGACATGACCGATCCCCGGGACGTCCTGGCGCATCCGGAAGTGAACCGCCTGATCGACTTCGACCAGCCCGTGGCGGCGCTCTTCCTGCCGGTGGCCCACTCCATCGCGGACGACGAGCAGGTCCGGAGGATGCTCGCCGCCACGGCCGACGCGCTGGCCCCGGGGAGCTTCCTGGCGATTCCCCAGTTCGTCGGCGTGGACAGGGAGACGGCGGACGCCCACACCAAGAAGGCCACCGACTTGGGGCTGGTGTGGAAGACCCGGACGGTGGAGGATTTCGAGCCCCCTCGTCCCTGATCTGGAGCGGGTGCCGCCCGGCCTGGTGGACGTGGCCGACTGGCGTCCGGACCCGGATCAGCCCCCGCTGAGCTCCGTCGACGCGCCCCTCCAGCCGTTCCTGGAAGCGTCGGGCGCCGACAAGCGGGTCAAGGAGTACGGCGGGGTCCTACGCAAGAACTGATGTCACTCATGTGACCGATGGGGTTCATGAGAACAATGTGAGCGGCTCCCCTTCGGGTAAAGCCCGGCCCGCCCACCGCGATCCGAGCGGTCGAGATCCCGGGATCCCCCTGGCCCAGGGGGTTTCGGCATGTGCCCTGACCTGGGAATGTCCGAGTACGGTCCCCTGTTGAAACCTGGTACGACCCCCGGACACCAAGGGAACGTCATAACGACGGCAAGCATCCCGGGAATGATTCAGGTCCGGGAAACGTCTAATACTCCCGATGACAGGTCGTGGCCAACAGGCCGTTGACCATCGTTTAGCGCCGACGAGCGGCCTCCCCTAGGTAGAACGGCCGCCGGCCGGATGGCATCCGAACCTCCGGTATCGGCCCCGAGCCAAGACACGGCTCACTCCCTCAGCTTTTCCCGAGCTCGACGCTCGGAGCCGCTCTCCCCTGCACTCCCGCGGTACCCGCGTGTTCCGCAGGCATCTCCATGTGACCGATGGGACTCAAGGTGTTCTTGATGTTCCTGAGGGTTCGTGCGGGAGCGGCCTCCCAGACCGCCGAACAAAGGACTCCTCATGAAGAAGCGTGCGACCAACCTCCTGATGACCGGTGTCATGGGCAGCGCCATGGCCGGGATGCTGGTGGCCGGTGTGGCCGCCGCCTCCCACGATGACGGCCTTGAGCAGGCGCCGGCGAAGAAGCCGATCGCCGCGCAGGCCGGCGACACCACCGCGAACGGCACGCAGAAGGCCGGCGCGGCCCCCAAGGCGAAGGACAAGAAGGACAAGAAGAAGGTGCTCTACAGCGGCACCACGACCGCGTCCTACTTCTGGGACGACGGGTCGGGCGTGAACGGTGACACGGGCATGCCCGCCAGTGGTAAGCCGATGCAGAAGGGCCTGTTCGCCAGCCCGAGCTGGCCCCTGAACACCAAGGTGAAGGTGACCTACGACGGCCGTAGCGCGGTCGGCTTCATCGGTGACCGTGGTCCCGGTGAGCCCTCGCACCGCGGTGTGATGCTGGACCTGGACACCTACACCTTCCGCCACCTGGTCGACGGTGGTAAGCCGAAGAGCGACTACAACACCGGTACCGACCAGGGCCACCTGAAGGGCGTCAAGTACGAGGTCCTCAAGTGGGGTAAGGGCGACGGCGTCAAGGGCAAGCCCAAGCCGTTCGGCGACGGCTCCTGACGCACCGCCCCCTAGGCGGACGACCCTCGAAAATGAACACAGTGAGAACGCCCGGCCGGGTACCTCCGGCCGGGCGTTTTCGTTTGCCCGGCCAGAGGTACCCGGCCGCCTTTCTCAACCCGCCCGTTACCGAGCGATGCGCACAATGCGTGTGGGAGGTGGCCATGGCGCGGACGGCGGACCGCGGGCACTACGCCCGCCTCCTGCGGCTCGCGTACCTGGTCTTGGACGACGGCGACGACCCGGTCTTACCCGCCCGCCGCGCCGCCGCGCGTGCGGCCGGGGCGCGGCGGGGCGGCTACCCGGCCATGCGGTCGCGGCTCGTCACCATCCTGCTCACCGGCCCGCCCGCCGGGCGCCACCGGCTGCACCGCCTGATCGTCGAGCCCGCGGGGACCCCGCCGGGACCGGTGCGGGCGGCGCTGCGGGAGCTGTCGCCGCACGAGCGGCTCGCCTACCTGCTGCGCCGTGACGGACTCACCGCGCCCGAGGCCGCCGCCGAACTGCGCGCCCACGTCCAGGCGGACTTCCGTGACGTGGACCAGGCCGTCACCGCCGTCGAGACCCTGACGGGGCTGGACGAGGCCGCGCAACGGGCCGAGATCGAGACCTTCGAGCCCGACCTCGTCCGGCTCCGCCCGCCGCCCGCCGTCCCGCCCGCCTGGCGCGCCGCCGTGGCGGCCGTGGTCGCGGTGGCGCTCCTGGCGGTCGCCGGGTTCGCCCTCACCCGGGGGACCGAGGCGACCGGCGGCCCCGTCGTGATCGGCCGGCGCGCCTGGCAGGCGACCGGCACGCCGGGCATCGCCGAGTGGCCCACCCAGGGCGCGCTGCGGCACGACGCCGGGCTGCTGCGCCGGGCCGCCGCCGCCTGGCGGGCCGAGCGCCGCGAACCGCCGCTCGGCCGCGTCGTCGTCCTGTACGCGGGGACCGTGGACGGCGCGTCCCTCGTCGTGCTCCGCGACTCCCCCGGCCCGCGCGAGCCGCCCCGCGTGGCGCAGTACTTCGAGCGGCGCCTGTCACGCGGCGTGGAGTCGATCCGCAGGCTCGGGACGGACGCGGGCCAGATGATCATGGTGGGGATGACGTGGCGCTACCTCGTCCCGCCATGGATGCGGGACGTGCGGGTGGCCGTGCCGTCCGGGCGCTCCCCGCGCTGGGTGCCGGTGGCGGTGCGCGACGGGCTGAGCGATCCGCTGCCCTGGGACTGGTTCACGCCGCGCTGCCAGAACTACGTGGTGTTCCGGATGACGTTCCGGCCGGGGGCCGGCGGGGGTGCGCGGACGGTCACGCAGCTCGCCTCGCACAGCCCGCAGTCCGCGTCGCCGCTGGTGCGGTTCCGCGACCCGCCCGGGACGCCCGAGCGGCAGGAGCGGTTCCGGTGGGCGGCCCTGCGCGCCGTCGCGTGCGAGGCGGCGACGACGCTGAGCGAGTCGGGCGACCTCATGCTGGGCCACCTGTGGAGCGGCGGCCTGCCCGACGACGGGGGCAGGGCGACGCTGCTGACGGTGGAGTCGTCCTCGCCGTGGGGCGGCCGCGGCACCTCGATCCTGATCTCCGACGACGGCCGGGCGCTGTCGGAGCGGGGCGGCACGAACAGCGACTCCATCTCCTCGGCCGGGACGCTGGCCGCCGCCCTGTGGTGGCGGTCGTCCCGGCGCTGGCATTTGGTGGCGGCGGCCGGTCCGGGCATCGCACGCCTGAAGACGGTCGGTGAGCTGGGCGCCCACGAGCGGGAAGCCGGCCGGCGGAGCGGGCCGCCCCTGCTGGTCGTGCCCGGCCCGCGCGCGGGCGGCACGCCCCCGGAAACGGCCCGCCTCCCGGTCGTCCACGTCGTCGCCTATGAGACGGACGGAGACCGCACGATCGTCAGCCCCTTCTGACCGAGGAGAAGAAACCCCCTCGCGCCAAGGCGGAACCGACCACGCCCGGCCCTGTTCCTGAGGCGACCGGGCCCGCGGGCTGATCATTCCGCCTTGGCGGCCTCCAGGACGGGGACGGACGCGGCGCGGCGGGCGGGCAGAGCCGAGGTGACGAGGGTCACCGCCGCCGCGCCCGCGGCCACCGTGGGGAACAGCCACCACGGCGGGGCGGGGCGCACGAACGAGCTGCCGGTCATCACGTGCAGGACCGTCAGGATCCCCATGGCGACCACGAAGCCGAGCGTGGTGCCGAGGACGACCACGGTGGCCGCCTCCCAGCGGACGATCGAGCGGATCTGCCTCATGGTCGTGCCCACCGCGCCCAGCAGCCCGAACTCGCGGGTGCGTTCGGCGACGCTCATCGAGACCGTGGTCGCCATGCCGAACAGCGCCAGCAGCAGCGCCATGCCGACGAAACTGTACGTGGCGCGCAGCGCCCGGGTGAGCGTACGGGACGCCGCGTCCACGTAGGCGTCCCGGTCGACGACCCGCACGCCGGGAACCGTGGCCACGGCCCGTGCCAGGACGTCCGGGGAGCCGCCCCGGACGAGGACCACCTGGGTCGCGGCGTTGGCGTCGAGCCGGTCCATCGTCGCGGGCGCCACGAGCGCCTGATCGGCGAACAGATGGGAGGGGTCGTGGTACGCGCCCGCCACGGTGAGCGAGGCCGGGCCCTGTGCGCCCCGGACGACGATCCGCTGGCCGCGCCGCAGCCCCGCCTCCTTCATGATGGCCGACGACAGCGCGATCTCCCCTGGACGCAGCGCGGGCGGCCGGCCGCCGAGCCGCAGCACGTCGCGCAGCCCCGACTGCTCGGCGCCGGTGACCAGGAAGCTCAGCGGGTCGGGCTCCTCGTCCGGTTCGGGAGGTTCGGCGGGCGACACCAGCGTGACCTGGCTCTGGGTGAGGGCGGCCACCCGCGACACGCCGGGTGCGCCCGCGACCCGGTCCGCGACGTCCCTGGCCACCGGCGCGGGGCCGCCCTCGGCGGTCCTGGCGGTCGCGGTGATCGCGTGCTCGGCCGCCATGACCTGCCGTCCCGCGTCCCGGAACCGATCGTGCGCCGACAGGGTGACCATCGCCACGGCGGCGACCAGCGCGACGCCGAGCATGAGCGAGGAGGCGGCCGAGGAGACCCGGCGCGGGCTGCGGGTGATGGTGGCGTGCGCGAGCCGTCCCGTCTCGCCACCGATCAGCCGTGCGGCGCGGCCGACCAGACCGCCGAGCGGGCCGACGAAGAACGGCCCGAGCACGGCCAGTCCGGTGACCCCCAGCATCGAGCCGAACAGGACCATGAGCGCGACGGCGAACGTACGGTCCGTGCCGGGTGGGTCCCCGAGACGGACCGCGGTCCCCACCAGCAGCCAGAACCCCGCGCCCAGGAAGATCACGAAGGCGGCCAGCAGGCGCGGCCAGCGGCGTCCCGGGGTCTCGGTGACGGTGCTGCGCAGCGCCTGCACCGGCGAGATGCCCGCGGCCCGCCGCGCGGCGCGCCAGGCCGCGAGCTGGGTGACCACGATTCCGGCGGCGGCCGGGAGCGCCAGCGCCGTCCAGCCGAACTGGGCGCCGGTGGCGGACACGTCGAAGCCGTCCCGCGCGAACAGCCGGATGATCAGCGCGGACAACGGGTACCCGGCGGCCACGCCCCCCACCGCGGCGATCGCGCCCAGCACCAGCGCCTCCAGCCGGATCAGCCGCCCGATCTGCCGGGGGGTGGCGCCGATCGCGCCGAGCAGCGCCAGCCGCCTGGTCCGCTGCCGCACCAGCGTGCCGAAGGTGTTGGCCACCACGAACAGGCCGACGAAGATCGCCACCGAGGCGAGCATGCCGATGATGCTCGCGATCGTGGCGCCCTCCCCCGACGCGGCGGCGGACTGCGCGGCCCGCACGGACGCCGCGGTGCGCACGGTGGCCGCGCCGCCCAGCTCCCGCGCCAGGTCGCCGCGCAGCCGGTCGGCGGGGACGCCCTCGGCCGCCTTCACCCAGACGGCCTGCCAGGTCCCGGCGGGCAGCCCGGCGACCCCGCGCACGGTCTCCGGCGGGGCCAGGACCAGGTTCCCGGCGGCCACCGCGTCGCGTCCCTGCACGGTGACGATCCCGGAGACGCGCACCCGGCGCGTCTCGCGGGGCAGCGTCAGCGTCAGCGCGTCGCCCACGTCCACCTTCCCGGCGCGCGCCATGTACCGGACGACCGCCACCTCGCCGTCGCCTGCGGGCGCGCGTCCCTCCTCCAGCCGGTACGGGTTGAGCCTGGGCTCGGGCACCCAGGGGCGCAGCAGCGTGCGGCCCTCCGCCGACGCCGTGATCGCGCGTCCGTCCGGGCCGGAGGCCGTCACCGCCACCGTGGCGTCCCCGGCGACCGCCGCCACCCCCGGCCGGGACGCGACCGCGTCCATGCGGATTCGTCCGTCGGGCGGCGCGTTCGGGTCCTCCGGGTCCACCGTCCCGCCGTGGACGAGCACGTCCGCGCGGGCGTACTCGCTGGCGTCGCTGCCCGCGACCGCCTCCTGGGCGCGCAGCGCGAACTGCAGCGAGCCGGCGATGAGCGCGATCGAGCCGAGCGCCGCCAGCAGGGTGGCGATCAGCCGTGCCCAGCCGTCGGTGAACGAGCGGCGCGCGATGAGCCACAGGGCGTTCCCCATGTCAGCCCTCCAGCCTGCGCATGCGGGCGTGCACGGCGTCGGCGGTGGGCGCGGTCAGCTCGTCCGCGATCACCCCGTCCGCCAGGAAGAGCACCCGGTCGGCGTGCGCGGCGGCCTTCGGGTCGTGCGTCACCATGATCACCGTCTGCCGGTAGGAGTCGACGGCCGAGCGCAGGAAGCCCAGCACCTCGGCGCCGGAGCGGGAGTCGAGGTTGCCGGTCGGCTCGTCGGCGAACAGCACCTCCGGCCTGGTCAGCAGGGCCCGCGCCACCGCGACCCGCTGCTGCTGGCCGCCGGAGAGCTGGGCGGGACGGTGCCCGAGCCGCTCGCGCAGCCCGAGCGCGTCCACGATCGTGTCGAACCACCGCCGGTCCACATCGCGGCCCGCCAGCCGCGCGGTGAGCAGGATGTTCTCCTCGGCGGTCAGCATCGGCAGCAGGTTGAACGACTGGAAGACGAAGCCCATCCGGTCGCGGCGCAGCTCGGTGCGCCGGGTGCGGGACAGGCCGGTGAGGTCGACGCCGCCGAGGACGACGCTGCCGGACGTCACCGTGTCGAGCCCGGCCAGGCAGTGCAGGAAGGTCGATTTCCCCGACCCTGACGGCCCCATGATCGCGGTGAACCGCCCCCGCGTGAAGGCCGCCGAGACGCCGCGCAGCGCGGTCACCGCGCCGTCACCGGAACCGTAGACCTTGACCAGGGCGGTGGCGGCCATGACCTCCTCGGTCGCGGCCTCCCTCCCCTGGGCACGGGTCAACTCAGGCATAAAGGTCCCCCTAATCAGAGATAATCTCAGATGAGAATATATCAGCCGATCCTAGCGCCGAGGGCACCTGACAGACGCCGTCGCCGGACCTACGGTCAGGGTGTGAGAGAGCCGATGCAGCCGCCGGTTCAACCGGGTCCACCGCGAAGCACGGACGCCGTGACCCTCGACCTGATCAAGTGGCATCTCGAACCTCAACGTGCCCAGGGAACGGCTCGGCCCGGAGGCCGCCCTGGTGTTCGGCATCGGGCTGCTCGCCAGCGTGAGCGCCCTCTGACGCTCGCCGCGACGCGCTACTCGTTCACCTGACGTCAGCGAAGGTGGATCACCGTGAGGGCCGGGTCCCTCCTGATGTCGGCCTCGCAGAACGGTGCCCGCACCCATTGGTTCCGGGAGAACAGCCGGGTCTGGTCGGCGTAGTGGGGCGAGGTGCTGTCGGCCGACTGCGAGTAGGTCAGCAGCGTCCGCGCGTCCGGGCAGGGACCGTGGCCGAACGTCACCACCTGGACGTAGCTGGAGCCGTGCTGCACCTCGGTGTACCCCGCGCCGGGCGTCCAGGGCGCCTCGATCTTGTTGAGGACGCCCTGCGACTCCGTGCCGCCGCCGATCGGGATCCGCTCACCGTCGCGGGTCACGTACTGGTACTGGCCCAAGGGGGCGTCCAGCGGGATCCCCGACTCCCTCAGCTCCGCGATCGCGCCCGTGAGGGCCGCGCGCACGGTGGGCGAGCCGGTGTTCAGGCCGCGCGGCGTGCGCACCGGATCGGACACGTCGAACGGCACGCGCCACAGGTCGGACGCCCGGGCCGCCGCGCGCCAGTAGCGGTCGAACAGCAGGGCGCCCTTGCTGCCGACATCGGCCGTACGGTCCCAGCGCGCCAGGATCTCGCAGGGCTCGCCGAGGTTCATCGCCCGGCACATCGCGACGGTGTCCGCGGCGGCCAGCTCGCCCGCGTGGTTGCGGTTCGCGAACACCAGCTCCTGCATGGACGCGGGAGTGAAGCGGCCCTTCCTCAGCTGGTCCTCGACGGCGACGAGACCGCTGCGGGTACGCAGCGAACGGGTCGTGCGTTCCGTCCCGAGAATGCGGTCGAAGCCCTCCAGCGGCCGACCGGGGTTGGTCAGCCAGTGGCTGTCATTGGAGTTGGTGACGTAGTCCGAGCGCTTCAGAACGGGGTAGCGGTCCGGCGCCAGGATGCCCGCCTGCAACGCACCGGGGGCCTTGCCCGGTGTGCAGGACGACTTGGAGCCGTCCAGGATCGCCACTCCGGCCGACGCGAACACGGCTTGGCCCAGTGGCGTGTTGCAGCGGCTCGCGAACTCGTTGGTGATGTTGGGCAGCACCTGGAACTGGGTGTAGAGGGCGTTGCCGCGCGAGTCCGCCGCGATGGTGTTGACCCACGGCAGCCCCTGGGTGCGCTTGAGCGCGCGCAGGGCGTCGTCGGTGGTACGGGACTTGCCCAGCTCGAACGAGGTGTTGGCGATGCGCAGGTTGGAGGCGTTGGGGTCGTTGAACGCGAACGCGGTCGATGCCGTCCACGGGAGCTGGACGGAGCCGATGGCGGTGACGACCGGCCCGTACCGGGTGCGCCACTGCGTCCCGGTGACGGGACGGACCGATCCGTCCGGCCACCTGGCCTGGACGGTCACCCGGCGCTGCACCATCTTCTCGACGCGGCCGTCCACCAGGTAGGCGGTCGGGTCGCCGGGGACGAGCTGGAGCTGGGTGAGCGAGAACGGGGTGCCGGTGGCCACCGTGTGGCTCCACGCGAACGTGGCGTTGTGCCCGATCGACACCGACACCGAGCCCAGGAGGGCGCCGCCGCTCACGTTCAGCTTGCCGGGGATGGTCTGCTGCATCTGCCAGAAGCGGCGGCCGGTGTGCCAGGGATAGTGCGGGTTGCCGAGCAGGAGGCCGCGCCCGTTCGCGCTGGCGCCCTTCCCTACGGCGATGGCGTTGCTGCCCATGTCGGCGCCGGCCTTGAGGCCGCGCACCGCCTCGGCGATCTTCCCCGCGTCGGGGGCGGCGGACCGGGCGGCGGCCGGGGCGGCGCCCGCGGGCGGCCTGGCCGCGGCCATCTGGTCGACCGCCAGGCCCGAGCCGCCGAGCATCGCCAGCGCGTACCCGCGTCTGTGCACGTCCAGTTCGGTGATGGGGCGCAGCCACGGGGCGCCCTTGCACGCCGGGTCGGTGATCTTCCCCTCGCGCAGGAACGTGTTGTAGCCCGCGGCCCAGCCCCGGCTCAGCTCCCGCACCTCGCGGCTCGGCCCGTACGGCGCGGGCCTGGTCAGCAGCCGCTCGACCGTCCGGCTCCGGTTGATCTCGGCGAAGAACAGATCGCTGGCCAGGTTGGTGGTCGCGGACGACAGCGACTGGTCGGGCGCGGCCTCGGGCCCGAAGTAGCGGGAGCGCTCCCCGCGTAGCGTGACCACGCCCTGGGCGAGCAGGCACACGTTGTCCCTGGCCGCCGCGTACCCCGTACCGAAACCGAGGCCCGCGTAGTCGCGGGCGACGATGTGCGGGATGCCGTAGCGGGTGTAGCGGATCGTCGCCGACAGGCCCTTCCCGCCGTGCCCCTTCCCTTCATGCCCTTTCGCTTCGTGCACGCCCCCGGCGTTCGCGGGTGGCGCGGTGACGGGCGCCAGACCGGCGGCCAGCAGGACGGCAACGACTCCCAGGCGGCGTGAACGGGTGCGGGGCATACCCCCTCCTTGATCACAGAGGCCCCGCAAAAGTGACACATAAGCCGCCTCATGACAAGAGCCACAGGCCACCCCTACGCCATATATCGGATGTATCCACCACCAACCTTCTCTATCGTTCTTCTGTTGATACTCTCTAGGGATCCATAGGGAAGGATAGAGAGTGACGGGGAATCCACGGCTCTACAACGTGGAGGAAGTGGCCGAGCTGCTCGGGCTGCATGTGAAGACCGTCCGGGGTTACGTACGGGACGGTCGGCTGAAGGCGACCCGGATCGGGAAGCGGTACCGGATCGCGGCCGACGACCTCGCCGCGTTCACCGGGCGTCCCGTGGGAGCCACCGCGCGGGAGAGCGCGCGCCGCGTCCGGCGGGCGGAGGCCACCGCGATCGTGCAGGTGGACGCGGCGTCCCCGGATCTGGTGCATCGCCTCAGCGTCGTGCTGGGGGCGGCGGTGACCGCGTCGGCGCGGGACGGCGAGCGGCTGCACACCGAGTCGCTGTACGACGAGGAGCGGGCCGCGCTGAAGATCATCGTGCTGGGCGGGCCCCGGCCGGTGGCGGAGGCGCTCCGGCTGCTCGGAGCCATGATCGAGGACTCGCGGGAGGAGCCGTCATGACCGAGCCGGAACGGGAAAGGGAGGACGTCATGAACGGTGAGGTGCCCGTTCTCGTCTACCCCGCGGAGGGACCCGCGGTCCGGAGCACCCAGGACGCGCTCGACGTGCTCGGTGAGGCGTTCGGGGCGGGGGCCGCCTGGGTGGCGCTCCCCGTCGAGCGGCTCGATCCGGACTTCTTCCGGCTCCGCACCCGGGTGGCCGGGGAGATCGCGCAGAAGTTCGTCCAGTACAAGGTCGGGCTGGCGGTCGTGGGCGACATCTCCGGGCAGGTGGCGGAGAGCGCCGCGCTCGGCGACTTCGTCCGGGAGAGCAATCGCGGACGGGCCCTGTGGTTCGTCGATGACCTCGCACAGCTCAGGGAGCGGCTGGGGCGCTGACCCGGGCCCCGGCGGAGAGCCGCTCGTGCCCGGCGATGCTCGCCGTCGCCGGGCACGGGCGTGTGGGGAGGGGTCAGGTTCCTTCGGGACGGTTGGTCACGGGGATCTCGATGCTGATGGGGCGGGCCTCGGACAGGAACAGCAGCGCCGCCCTGCGGAGGAACTCGTCGAAGAGCCAGTAGACGTTCTCGGCTCCGGGGAAGTTGAGCAGGCCCTCGCGGGCGGCGACGAAGGGCGGCCAGAGCGTCCTGAGCAGCGGGTCCCACACGGGCTCCCGAGTTCCGCCGCTACTTCGACCAGTTCCTCATCGACATCCGCCGGGCCCGGACCGCCGCCGACCGGGTGGTGCTGGGCTTCGTGAGCGCGCTGCGCGCCATCCGCGGCAACCCGCTGATCGGCGGCCTGATCGCGGCCGAACCCGACCTGCTGGTCGCCTCCCTGGTCAACGACGAGGGACGGACCCTCGCCATCGTCCGCCAGTTCGTCGCCGGCCAGCTCCGCCGCGAGCAGCGCGCGGGACAGGTCCGCGCCGACCTGGACGTCGACATGGTCGCCGAGCTGATGGTCCGGGTGTCCGGCTCGTTCCTGACGATCCCGAGCCGTCTCGTCGACCTGGACGACGAGGAGCAGCTCGCCGCCGTGGCCCGGCGGTTCCTCGTCCCGATGCTGGAACCGCCCGGCTCCGCCCGCTGAGGCGGTTGGCGGACCGCCGAACAGGAGGATCGCGGCCGCGGGCCCGGAGCGCGCCCGCGGCCGCGGTGGCGATCACGCGCCGTCGTAGACCCAATACCGGTCGCCGCGCTCGGCCTCCAGCGCGCGCAGGCCCTCCAGGTGGATCCGCCGGACCTGCTCCGGGGTGATGGCCTCGCTCGGGTCGACCTCCTCCACCTGGAGGCTGGTCGGGTCCTCGTAGAGGTGCTCGCCGGCCAGCCGCGCCCGCTCGTCGTAGGGCCAGAGGAAGACCTGCCTGCTGCTGGCGTGGTAGAGCCTGTCGGCCTCCGGGACGTCGTACCCGAGCGCCCGCAGATCCTCCCCGCGGGCGATCTGGTGGAAGGTGAGCTCGTCCACGACACCCCAGTCGGCGACGGCGATGCGGTCGTCGGAGTGCCACAGCACCGCCTCGGAGACGCTGTTGTAGAAGCCGAGCACGCCCTCCTTGCCCTTGATCACCGTCGGGTTGGCGCCCCAGGTGACCCGGTAGACGGGCTCGTCCACCATCATGTCCGGCGCCACGATCTTGTCGAACTGGCCGGAGCCCTCAAGGTGCACATGCCGCCACCAGTTGAGCAGGATCGCCCGGTGCAGGGGCTCGGTCGTCCGCGCCAGCAGCTCGGCGGTCGGGACCATGCAGTCGCGGACGCCCTTCTCGAACCGGTTCATCATCGCTCTCCTCTCGATGCGTGCCGGGGAGGCTAACCGCGCAGGTGAGACCCTGGTTGGGGGCGATGGCGAACCGTGCGCTCAGAGCCGCACGCCGTGCGCTACGAGTCGTCCCGCGCCGCTTCGCGGGCCTGGAACGGCGGCGGCGTTCGCTGTAGCGCCTGGGCGCGTAGTTCCTGTGGAGTCATCCCGTAGGAGGTGCGGAACAGCCGGGTGAAGACGTCCCGGTTGCGGAAACCCCAGCGCGCCGCGATCGAGGCGATCGGCTCGTCCGCCCGCCCGGGATCCCGCAGGTCGTCACAGCATCGCTGCAAGCGCCGGTGCTGGATGTAGCGGAAGAGCGTCAGCTCCTCGGCCTCGAACAGTTTGTGCAGGTGGCGCGTGGAGACGAAATGGGCCGCGGCGATGGTCTCCGGACGGAGGCCGGGCTCGTGCAGATGGTTCTCGATGTAGGACTTCACGGCGGTGAGCAGGCCGCCGGACGGGGTGACCCGGACGTCCCCGAGGCCGTCGAGACCGGACGGGCCGCAGAGCGCACGGGTCAGGGCCAGGACGCCGTCGGCCAGCGCCACGTCGTCCGGGGCGACCGACCCATCGCGCAGGCCGTCCGCGAGGCCGCTGAGGAACGGTCCCACCCGCGCGGCGAGGCCGCGGTCGCCGGGTATCCGTATGGCGGTGGACCGGCCGATCCGCCGGGCGTACGGCCCGAGCAGCCGCAACGGGAGGCTGAAGATCAGCAGGTCGTGGCCGCTCGCGCGGAGCGTGAACGGACGGGACGACACGATGAGCGTGATGTCCCCCGCCCGCGCCTCGCTGGAGCGATCCTCCTGCGTCGCCCGGCACCGCCCGCGCCGCAAGAGGTGCACCTGCAAATGCCCGGGGTCTCCCTCCCTCACGCACGCCTCCGTACGTACCGGCGCGGAGGCGCTCGCCGTGACATGGAAGATCTGCAGCGGCCCGAGCGAGTGCCCCGCCAGCCGGCCGTTGAAGGGGGCCTTCGGCGGGCGCTCCACGCGCACGGGAAAGAAGGACGAGGCCAGGGCCTGCGACCACAGCTCGAAACGGTCGCAGGGCTCCACGGCGCCCGTGTCGCACAGGATCGTCACCGAGCGACCTCCCGCATCGAACCAGCGACCCACACTGGTGACGGAGTGTGACATACACCACCCGAAGCCAACAAGGTCGGCCGGCCGGTTCCGTCCGGCGATCAGCGGCGGCCGGTCCGGCGCTCGGCGCGGCGTTCCGCGCGGCGGGCCGTCCGGGAGGCCGGCTTGGGCGAGGTCCGCAGCCACAGTTCGATCTGGGCGCCGCCCAGCGGGGACGTGCCGACCCGCAGCGTCCCGCCCGTGGACTCGGCCAGGCGCCGGGCGATGTCCAGGCCCAGCCCGGTGGACCCGGCCCCGCTCGCCCCGCGCCGCAGCGCCGCCTCGGCGTCGGCGATGCCGGGACCCGCGTCGCCGAACAGCAGGCCGGTGGAGTGCCGGCCGCGGTGGACGGCGAGCCGGAAGGCGGTGCCCTGCGGCGTGTGCCGGAAGACGTTGCCCAGCAGCGCGTCCACGGCGGCGGCCAGGTCGGCAGCGGGAACCGGGACGGGCACGGGTCCGTCGGCCCCCACCAGGTCCCAGCGGCGGTCCTGATCCTCGGCGAGCGCCGACCAGAACCGCAGGCGCTCGCGGACCACCTCGGCCACGTCGCAGCTCACCGGTGCCCGCCCGGCCTTCCCCTCGGGACGCCGCGTGGCGGCGATCACGTCGTCGATCGCGGTCTCCAGCCGTTCCAGCGCGTCCTGGCTCTGCGTCAGCCGGGCCGGATCGCCGGGGTGGGCCACCAGCGCGTCGAGGTTGACCCGGAGCGCGGTCAGCGGCGTCCGGAGGCGGTGCGACAGGTCCGCGTCGGCCTCACGCTCGGCCGCCAGCAGCGCGGCGAGCCGGTCGGCCATGTGGTTGAACGCCTCGCCCGCCGCGCGCAGCTCCGCCGGCCCCCGCGGCTCGACACGGGCCGTGAGGTCGCCCGCGGCGACACCGGTCACCGCGTGGACGAGCCGGTCGGTGGCCCGGACGACCCGGGTGGCCAGCCGGTCGGCCATCGCCACCGACACCAGGACCAGCGCGATCGCCACGAGGACGAGGATGGCCCACGACCTGGCCACGCCGCGGGTCAGCTCGTCCTCCGGCACGTACACCTCGATGACCGCGACGGTCCCGGTCTCCAGCACGACCGGCCGCAGCAGCGCCGTCCCGCCCGGCGCCTGGACGGTGGACGTGCGGCTCGACCTTCGGGCCGCCACCGGCTCGGCGGGCGGGGCGTGCGGTGACCCCAGCACCTGCCCGGTGGCCAGGTGCAGCGCCAGCCGCTCCGCCGCGCCGGCGGGCACCGATCCGATCGCCGCGTTCAGAGCGGCCGGGTCGCGGGTCACGGTGAGCACCGGAACGAGCGTGGCCGCCTGCCGTTCGGCGGCGGTCAGCGCCCGGTCCCGCGCCATCTGGCCGTTCAGCAACCCGAGCGGGACGACGAACGACAGCGCCACCATCGCCGTGACCGCCGTGGCGATGCGTGCCAGCGCGCCTCTCATGCGCACACCCTCCGGTTCGTTCCGCCCGCGCCCCGCCACGTTGAATACGACGAGCTGACAGCGATGGGTTGAATGCGAGAGATATGCCGGTACGGCGATCCGGCATGGCGATAATGAGTCCCATGCGGGCGCGGATCGGATTCCTCGCCGCCTGGGCCGCCACCACGGCGGCGGGGATGGCGATCAGCTGGGCGGGGGTCGGCGACGCCATGCGCGGGACCGCCCTGGCCACGCCCGACCTGGCCGCCGCGGTCCCGGTGCGGCAGGGGCGGCCTCCGGTGTCGGGCCCGGCGGATCCGTCCGCGGGACCGAGCCCGTCCGCGTCGCCGTCCCCCTCCCGTTCCGCTACGGGCGACACGCCGGGCGCCCGGCCGACACCCCGGCGCACCGCGACTCCGGCGCCCTCCCGCGAGACGGGCGGACGGGTGCGCACCTACGTGGTCACGTCGGGACGGGTGGTGCTGGAACTGTTCGCCGGTTCGGCACGGCTGGTGTCGGCGACCCCTGACAGCGGTTTCCAGGCCAAGGTGTGGCGGCAGGACGGATGGCTGCGCGTCGACCTGACCGACGGCGTCCACGGCTCCGCGGTGTTCGCGACATGGAACGGGCACCCGCCGACCGTGCAGGTCTACGAGTACTGAGCCGGGCGCCGTCCCTCACTCGGGAGCGGCGAGCATCACGCCGACGCCCCGCACGGTGTGCAGGTAGCGCGGTTCGGCGGCGCGTTCCCCGAACTTGCGGCGCAGCCAGGACAGGTGCACGTCGATCGTCTGGTCGTCCCCGTACGGCTGCTGCCACACCTCGGTCAGCAGTTCCCGCCGCGACACGACCCTGCCCGCGTTGCGCGCCAGGAACGCCAGCATGTCGAACTCCTTGCGCGACAGGTGCAGCGGCGTGCCGTCCAGCTTGGCCCGCCGCCGCTCGACGTCGACGTGCAGACCTCCCACGATCAGTGGCCGCTCCCGGGGGACGGTACGGGCGCGCCGCAGCACCGCCTCGACGCGAGCGTGCAGGTGGCCCGCCGAGAAGGGCTTGACCAGGTAGTCGTCCGCCCCGGACCGGAGCAGGCGGATGATCTCCTGCTCGCCGTCCCGCGCGGTCGCCACGATCACGGGCACGTCCGAGACCGCGCGCAGCATCTTCAGCGCCTCGCCGCCGTCCAGGTCGGGCAGGCCCAGGTCGAGCACGACGACGTCCGGCGGGTTCCCCGCCACCTCCCGCAGCGCCTCAAGCGCACGGCTCGCGCCGCGCACCGTGTGCCCGAGATCCCGCAGTTCCCGCACCAGGGCCTGCCGGACGTCCTCGTCGTCCTCGACCAGGAGCACCGTCGCCACCGTCGGACGATAGTCCATCTATGACCTCTGTGACCCGCCAGGGAACGGCGGCGCTCAGCCGCTGAGCAGCCGGAGCAACTGCCGGATCTGGTCGGTCCTGGACTCCTGGACCCGCTTGGCGAACGCCTTGGCGTCGGCGTTGCCGCCCTTGCCGGTCTCCATCCTCGCCAGCTTCACCGCGTTGTGCTGGTGCGCCGCGAACAGGTTGAGGAACGCGGGCTCGAAGTCGGCCCCCGTCGTCCGCCGCAGGGTCTCGATCTCCTTCGCCCCGGTGGCGGGCAGCGCGCCGTGCTCGGCGTGGAGGGCGGGCACGTGCTCGGCCGTGACCGGCTTGGACCAGCGTCCGAGCCAGGAGGTCATGGTCTTGACCTCGTCCGTCTGTGTCGCCACGACGGCGGCGGCGAGCGTGCGCACCTCCTCCCGCTCGGCGCGCTCCGTGGCCAGCCGTGCCATCTCCAGGCCCTGCCGATGATGCGCGATCATCAGTTGCAGGAACATCACGTCGGTGTCGTTGTGGCCCGCGGCCGGCGCGGCGGACACGGCCCCCGTCCGCGTGCCCGCCGCGTGCCGGTCGTGCCCGCCCTCCCCGGAACCGCACGCGGTCAGCAGGAAGGGCACGAGCACGACCGGCAGCAGGCGGTACCGGCGGCTCACAGCGCCAGCCACAGGGCGGGGGTGAACGGCGGTTCCCAGCTACGGATCGTCGTGTGCGCCTGGCGGCAGCGGTACCGGACGCCGCCATAGGTGACCTCGTCGCCGATCCGGTACGTCACGCCCGGCTTCCATGGCGCGCCCTTCACCGGCTTCTTGGTCGGCGCGGGTTGCGTCGGCGCGGGTTGTGTCGGCGCGGGGCCGGTGCCGGGCGTGGCCGTCGGGCGCTGCGACGGGCCGGTGGGCGGCGCCGACTCCGTGCCTCCGCCGATGTTCAGGTCGACGCAGTTGTAGAACGCCATCGGGGTGTCGCCGATGTTCCAGACCGCCAGCACGGTGCGCCGTCCCGGGAACCCGCTGAGATCGACGACATGCGTCACCACCGCGTCCGGCTGCCGGTTGCCGTCGTCGAAGACGGCCACGCGGGTGCCGCCGACGAAGTACTCCCACGTGCTGGTGCGGTGCCGCGCCGTCAAGACCCACCTGAACGAGACCTTGGCGCCGACGGCCTTCGCCGGCCATTCACGGCTCTCGTCCGACAGCACCGCGAACCGGCTCAGATTCGCGTGGCAGTTACGCAGTCCTTTCGGACCTTCGACGCTTTGCGGCTCGAATTGAATCGGGCCGCAATCCGGCACCGCGCCCTGGGCGCACAGGGCCTGCCGGCTCGGCGGCGAGGAGACGTAGCCGTGCGCCGAGGCGGGACCGGCGACGACGACCATCGACCCGGCGGCCGTGGCGACCGCGAGCGGATAGGCGATTGATCTGCGCATACGAGACTTCCCGGATCATCGTGGGGCTCGGTCGTCCGGACCGTCCGGCGACCGCGATCGAGTCCAGGACGCTAGTGGGGGCCGCCCTAAAAGCGCCTTAACGCCCGCAGAAGTGATCGTCAACCTTTTCCGCGCCGAAACGGCCCGGCCACGCCAGGAAAAGCGCCGATCGGAACCGTGGCACGTTCACGAGGGACCGGGCACCGGCGATGAGGGAATAGCCTGAGGGTGAAATGAGTACCGCATGGATCACCACACCCGTCACCGCGGACCTTCTGAGGGGCGCGCTGGACGTGGAGCGCACCGAACGCGGCGTCCTGCCGCACAGGCTGCCGGCCTGGGCACGCGCCCAGTACGCCGACGGTCAACTGGCCATGGCCGAGTCCCAGCCGTCCGGGGTACGGGTGGCGTTCCGCTCCCGGGCCACCGCCATCGAACTGGAAACCCTGCCCACCAAGCGGGTCTACGCGGGCGCGCCCCCACGTCCGGACGGCATGTACGACCTGCTCGTGGACGGCCGCCTGGCCGGGCAGGGCAGCGTGGCGGGCGGCGACACCGTGACCATCGACATGGCCGCGGGCACCGCGGAGACGGAGCGCGGACGGCCCGGCACCGTCCGGTGGGACGGGCTGTCCGGCGCGAACAAGACCATCGAGATCTGGCTGCCGCACAACGAGACGACCGAGGTCATCGCGCTGCGCACCGACGCTCCCATCGAGCCCGCGCCGGACGGCGGACGCAGGGTGTGGCTGCACCATGGCAGTTCGATCAGCCACGGATCCGACGCCGCCGGCCCGACGACCACCTGGCCCGCGCTCGCCGCGTCCCTCGGCGGTGTGGAGCTGATCAACCTGGGCCTGGGCGGCAGCGCGCTGCTCGACCCGTTCACCGCCCGCGCGATGCGCGACACCCCCGCCGACCTGATCAGCATCAAGATCGGCATCAATCTGGTGAACACCGACCTGATGCGGCTGCGCGCCTTCACGCCGGCCGTCCACGGCTTTCTCGACACCGTCCGCGAGGGGCACCCGGAGACCCCGCTGCTGGTCGTCTCCGCCATCCTCTGCCCCATCCACGAGGACACGCCCGGCCCCAGCGGGTTCGACTTCGCCGCGCTCGGCTCGGGACGGCTGGCGTTCCAGGCCACGGGCGATCCCGCCGAGGTGGCGGCCGGAAAGCTCACCCTCGGCGTCATCCGGGACGAGCTGGCCCGGATCGTGGCGCAGCGGGCGGAGCAGGACCCCGCCCTACGCTATCTCGACGGCCGCGACCTCTACGGTGAGGCCGACTTCGCCGAGCTTCCGTTGCCCGACCGGCTCCACCCGGACGCCGCCGCGCACCGCCGTATCGGCGAACGCTTCGCCGAGCTGGCCTTCAACGGCGACGGCGCGTTCGCGGACCCGGGACGGGACGGATGATCCCGCAAGGGAGATGAGGGACGAAGGTCAGGAGGCCAGCCGCTGCCCCGCGTCGCCGCCCGCGCGCCCGGCCTCGCCGTCCGGCCGGCTGATCTCCGACCACACCGCGTCGAGGGAGAGGCCGAGGACGGCGGCGATCGCGGCGATGGTCGGGAAGGCGGGGGTGGCCACGCGGCCGGACTCGATCTTCCGGAGGGTCTCCGGCGAGACGCCCGCGTCCAGCGCGGTCGCGAGCATCGGCCTCTCTCCCCTGGCCCGCCGCAGCAGCGCGCCCAGGCGCCGTCCACGTTCGATCTCTTCCGGGGTGAGCGGCAACCTGACCATGGGGCCGATTCTAATACCGGGATAGTATGGCCGGGATAGTTATTGGCTCAGTGACTCACGTCGGCTCGTCGTGACGTGTCCGAGGAAGGCGCCGGATGATCGAGATCCTCAACCCCACCGAAGTGGCCCGAGCGCGGGAGACCGGCGCCCTGGTCGCCGGCATCCTGCACACCCTGAAGGACCGGAGCGTGGCCGGGACGAACCTCCTGGACATCGACCGGTGGGCCAAGACCATGATCATCGAGGCCGGGGCGCAGTCCTCCTATGTCGACTACGAGCCGTCCTTCGGCCGCGGCCCCTTCGGCCACTACATCTGCACGTCGGTCAACGACGCCGTGCTGCACGGCCGGCCCCACGACTACACGCTCGCCGACGGCGACCTGCTGTCGCTCGACCTCGCCGTCTCCAAGGGCGGGATCGTGGCCGACTCCGCCATCAGCTTCATCGTGGGCGACTCCAGGCCGGAGGAGAGCATCGCGTTGATCGAGGCGACCGAGCGCGCGCTGGCCGCGGGCATCGCCGCGGCCGGGCCGGGCGCCCGCGTCGGCGACATCTCCCATGCCATCGGCTCGGCGCTCAGCGAGGCGGGATACCCGGTCAGCACCGAGTTCGGAGGTCACGGCGTCGGATCGACCATGCACCAGGACCCGCACGTCCCGAACGCGGGACGGCCCGGACGCGGATACAGGCTGCGTCCCGGGCTGCTGCTGGCCTTGGAGCCCTGGGTCATGGCGGACACCGCCGAGCTCGTCACCGACGCCGACGGCTGGACGCTGCGGAGCGCGACGGGCTGCCGCACCGCGCACAGCGAGCACACGATCGCCATCACCGACGACGGGGCCGAGATCCTCACCCTGCCGGACCGCCAAAGATCTCACCAAGCCGTGTCGCGGCTTCGGTAGCCCCGATCGCACCGTGTTAGCCGCACGGGGTCCCGGGGACAGACCCACCATGAAAATCGTGATCATCGGTGGCAGCGGCCTGATCGGCTCCAAGCTCGTCGACCGGCTCGCCGAGCGGGGCCACGAGGCGGTGCCGGCGTCGCCGAGCACCGGCGTCGACACCCTCACCGGCCGGGGACTCCCCGAGGTCATGGACGGCACGTCCGTGGTGGTCGACGTGTCGAACGCCCCGTCCTTCGAGGCCACCGCGGTCATGGAGTTCTTCCGGACCTCCACCCGGAACCTGCTGAAGGCCGAGGAGGCGGCGGGCGTCGGACACCACGTCGCGCTGTCGGTGGTGGGGACCGGCCGGCGCCCCGACAACGACTACTTCCGGGCGAAGAAGGCGCAGGAACAGCTGATCGAGGACGGGCCGATCCCGTACTCGATCGTGCACGCCACCCAGTTCTTCGAGTTCACCGGCAGCATCGCCGACCTCGCCGCGCAGGACGGCACGGTGCGGATACCGCCCGTGCAGTACCAGCCCATCGCGGCCGCCGACGTCGCCCAGCGGCTCGCCGAGGTGGCGGTGGGCCCGCCGCTGAACGGCAGGATCGAGATCGCCGGGCCCGAGCGGTTCCGGATGGACGAGTTCTTCCGGCGCGCCCTGGCCGACCGGAACGACCGCCGCGAGGTGGTCGCCGACCCGCACGCGCCCTACTTCGGCTCGGAAGTGGGCGAACGGGACCTCGTGCCCGTGGAGGGAGCGCTCACCGGCGACATCGGGTACGACGACTGGCCGGGCCGCACCGGGACGGGCGGCTGAGGATCTCCGGAGGCGGCTAGGGGATCTCCACCCTGAAGGCGTCGAAGTCGGCGGTCGCCTGGGGCACGTCCCGCGCGTACGCGACGACGCCCACGGCACCCGGCCCCAGCGGCGCGGAGGTGTCGGTGACCGTGGCCACGTGCCTGCCGTTGACGGTGATGCTGAGGCGGGCGCCGCCGCCCTCACTCCGGCAGCGGGCGCCGACGGTGGTGACGGCGGCGGGAGCGAAGGCTTGGCGGAACCCCCACAGCTCGGTCCCCTGGCCGGTCGCGTCCCTTCTCACGATGGCCGCCCGCCCCGTGTCCGTCACGTAGAACTCGTACTTCGCGAGCGGCCGGCGGGCCGGCGTGCCGCGGCACCAGACGCCGTACGCGCCCGTCCCGGCGACCTTCGCGGTCACGAGGAGGTCGGCATGGCGGGAGGTGTCGACGTTGGCCGACGCGGGGATGCCGCCCTGGTCCGGCCGGCGCGACGGGTTGCTCACCGTCAGGCGGTAGCGCCCACCGGCCAGTTCGGCGGACGCGTCGACCGGCTGGGTGTACCGGCCCTCGGGCCACCGGTACCGGCCGCTGAAATCGTCGTCCCGTACGAGCGGGTCACCGGAGGACGGCATCAGCAGCATGACCGTGGCGGCGACGGCGGCCACCGCCGCCGCCCCCACAGCGGTCAGAACGGCCGCCGCACGGCCACGCCGCCGACGACGCGGTTCCGGCTCGGGTTCCGGTCCGGTCGGCGCCTCGCGCGGCTGAACGGCCCGTGCGAGATCGGGCACGGGGAGGTGCCGGGTGAGCTGGAGGCCCGAGCCGGTCATCGCCTCCAGCAGCTCGGGCACCGTGGGACGCTCGTCCGGGTCCGCTGAGAGGGCGCGGCGGACGAGAGGGGTGAGCCTCGCGTCCAGGCCGTCGAGCGCGGGCGGGGCGTCCAGGTTCCGGAACCGGTCCGCGTCGCGGCGCCCCGAGCCGAACGGCCAGCGTCCCGTGCCCGCGTACGCGACGACGCAGCCCCAGGAGTAGACGTCCGAGGCCGGGGTCGCCCGCCGGCCCAGATAGCGCTCCGGCGCGATGACGGTGGGCGTGCCGAACACGACCGGCCCCGTCCGGCCCTCGGTGTCCTCGATCTGCGCGATGCCGAAGTCGATGACCTTCGGACCGTACGGCGACAGGATGATGTTGCCCGGCTTCAGGTCGCGGTGGACGATGCCGGCGTTGTGGATCGCGCCGAGCGCCACGGCGGTCCCGACCGCGACCGACTCCAGGCTGCCGCCCTCCAGCACGCCGTCCGCGGCGAGCACCGCCGCCAGCGTCCTGCCCTCGATGTACTCGGTGACCAGGTAGGACGGCTCGCCGAACGAGGCGTCCAGCACCGCGGCCGTGCAGAACCGCGCCACCCGCCGCGCCGCCTCGGCCTCGTCCCGGAACCGGGCTCGGAACTCCGGGAGCGCGCTCCACTGCGGGTGCATGACCTTGAGCGCGACCCGCCTGCCGCCGGGGTCGCGGGCGAGATGGACCACGCCCATGCCGCCGCTGCCCAGCACCCGTTCCAGCCGGTACGGCCCGATGTGCTCAGCCACCGGCCGACAGCTGCTGGTCGCCCGCCTTGAGCGCGAGCCGCTCGCCCGCGACCGTCACCGTGTCCTTGCCGGGGTCGATGCGCGGCGCGGGCTGGTTGACGCCGTCGAGCGTCACGGTCCCGACCTGGTCGCCGTTCGGCAGGACCACCCAGCCGCCGACCAGGTTCCGGTTCGGCGACTGCGCCCGGTACAGCCCGGCGGGCTTGTCGACCGGGGCGGCCTTGAACGACCGCAGCCTGCCCCCGATCCAGAACGTGCCGACGCCCTGCTGGGTGTTGAAGAAGCCGACCCGCTTGTTGCCCCCGGCCTTCAGCGTGACCATGCCGTCCTTGGCCGCCGAGCCTTCGAGCCACACCTCGTCCGCGCTGTCGCACACGAACATGCGGACCCGCTCGCCCAGCACCGCGATGGCGAGGTAGTTCCCGGTCTCCTCGACGACCCCCGCGAAACCCGTGAACCGCTCGGCGCCGCCTCCGTCGCGCCGCGGCTGCGGATCGGATGCGCAACCGGCGCCCAGAAGCGTCGTCAGTGCCGCGCCGACCAGCAATGAGCGTCGCATAACACTCCCCCCGTAACATGCCCGCCTACCGCTCGGACGTGGCGGTCACGAGAGAAGATGCGGGACGCAGCGACCGGGTTGTGCCCACAATCGGCCACGCTCCGTGGCGAACCAAACGGCCGCGCGGCGCCTCAGCGCTTCTCCTGGATGCGGATCAGGTTGCCCGCGGGGTCGCGGACGGCGCAGTCACGAACGCCATAGGGCTGCTCGGCCGGCTCCTGGACGACCTCGGCTCCCCTGGCCTCGATCCGCTCGAAGGTGCCGTCGAGGTCGGTGGTGGCCAGGTTGACACCGGCGTAGGTGCCCTTGGCCATCATCTCGGCGATGACGCGCTGCTCGTCCTCGGTGATGCCGGCGCCCGGGGGAGTCGGCGGCTGGAGCACGATGGCCGTGTCGGGCTGGTCCGGCGGTCCGACCGTGATCCAGCGGTAGCCGTCGTAGCCGACGTCGGCGCGCACCTCGAAGCCGAGGGTGTCGCGGTAGAAGGCCAGGGAGGCGTCCGGGTCGTCGTGCGGGAGGAAGCTGGAGTGGATCGTGATGTCCATGGCGGTCACGCTAGCTGCGGCCGCGCCACCGGGACTTCTCGATTCCTGACCGGTCGGGTCACCTGCTTCGCCACGCAGGAGGGCATTCCCTCCGTCGCGCCCGCCGCCCGGCGCCGGTAGACGCTGGGCGGGACGCCGACCAGCTCGGTGAAGCGGGTGCTGAACGTGCCGAGGGACGAGCAGCCGACCTCGAAGCAGACCTCGGTGACGCTGAGGTCGCCGCGGCGCAGCAGCGCCATCGCCCGCTCGATGCGCCGCGTCATCAGGTAGCCGTAGGGCGACTCCCCATAGGCGCGGCGGAACTCGCGGCTGAGGTGCCCGGCCGACATGTGCACCCCGCGGGCGAGCGCCTCGACGTCCAGCGGCTGCGCGTACTCCCGGTCGATCCGGTCGCGGACGCGGCGCAGCCGCGCGAGGTCGCGCAGCCGACGGGACGAAACGGGATCGCTGGACACCGGCCCATCGTAACAACGCGCCCGAGCTGCGCGGACACGCCTCCGGCGGCCCGGTGTCAGGCGGGGTCCGGGGGCTCGTAGCAGTCGTAGTTGCGCTGTTCGACGATCTTGCCGTCGCGGACCCGGAGGAAGGTCGCGATGTGGGCGCGAAGCGTGTGCCCGGCGGGCAGGGCGCCGTACGGCACGGCGAGGGTGCCCTCCCAGAGGACCTCAAGGGCCACCTGATCGCCGTCGGCGACCGCGTTGAGCACCTCGAAGCGCTGGCGGGCGAGGGCTTCGCGGCCACGGCGGCCCGCCTCCTGCATGGCGGCCAGGTCGCGTTCGGCGCCGTGAGGGAAGAGGGCGTTGGGCATCTCCCGGTGGACGACATCGGCGGCGAGGAACTCGGCCAGCTCGTCATCGCTGGGCCCCGCCGACACGGCCTCGTGGTAACGCCGGGCCAGGGTGATGTTGGGGTGTTCCTGCGTCATATCCACAACCATAGTTGTACAACTACGGTTGTGCAACTACGGTTGTGCAATGCACCATGGTCGGCATGCCCGTCGATCCGCAGCACCTCGACCTCGGCAGCCTCGCGCTGTTCGTGGGCCAGGCGGCGGCGGCGCGCGTCCAGGCGGACCTGGACGCCGCCGGCCTCACCGGCCTCCGCATCGCGCACGGCTACCTGTTCCAGCACCTGATCGAGGAGGAGCCGACCGTCGGGGAACTGGCCGAACGGATGCGGCTCACCCAGCAGGCCGTCTCCAAGACCGTCGCCGAGCTGGAGGGCCTCGGCTATCTGGAGCGCGTGGCCGACGCCCGCGACGGCCGGATCCGCCGGATCCGGCTGACCGGTAGGGGCGAGGAGGCGGTCGCCGCCGCGCGCCGCTTCCGCGCCGGCCTGGACGACCTGGCCCGCGCCCGCCTCGGCGACGACCGCGTCGAGGTGACCCGGGCCGTCCTGATCGACCTGCTGGACGCGCTCGGCGGCACCGAGCCGATCCGGCTCCGCCGCGTCCGGCCCCCGCGCTGACCCCGCGACCAGACTGGCCGGACAAGTGTCCATCCTGCGGACGGCTGACACACGGATGCGGCCTCGCGTCGGAATGATCGGCCTCGGGGTGATGGGCTCGGCGATGAGCGCCCATCTGCTGGCGGCGGGCTTCACCGTCACCGGGTACGACATCGACGAGGAGGCTCTGCGGCGGCACGCCGAACGCGGCGGAACGGCGCCAGGGGTCAATCGAGGATCGCGAGAATGACGGCTCCGGCGCCCAGCGGGACGTCCAGGAGGACGCAGAATTCCGCCAGGGAACGAGGCACCACCCGGTTACGCCGGTAGTGGATCACGTCCCACACGCTGTGGGACGCCAGGGCGACACCGGCCAGCGCCAGTCCGGCGCGGGGAGCCACGTACATGCCGACGACGGCGAGACCGCCGAAGCCGATGAGGGCCAGCGTCTGAGCGGTGAGCGGTGGCCGGGAGACCTTGGTGAGGAGCCCGATCGCGATCAGGGCGAGCGCGGCGATCCCGATGCCCGCCCACCACACCAGGCCGATCACCTCGCTGACGACCACGACCAGGCTGCCGCCGGGGATCCCCGCCCACGCGACCCACGGCTTGTCCAACGCGGCGGCACCGAGATAGCACAGGGCCGCCACGCAGATCGTGACCGCGACGGCTCTACGTTCCGCCCCGGTCGCAAGCGACCAGATGGCCGCGGCCAGCCCGACCGCGCTCGGCCAGCGATGCAGGATCGCGTGCAGGCCGGATGTGCCGGCGCCCGTCGCCTCGTCTCTCGGTGTCCATGCTCGCGAAGATGCTGGCCGCCAGGGTGGGTGTCCAGCCCGTTCCGAACAGGTGACCGAATTCATCAGAAAACTGGCCGTCCCGGGCGCGCGACCGGCGCCGTCACGGGACGGCCGTTCCGGCACGCTCGGGTTCGCGCTGCGGCCTGAACCGGCCCGGGGTCGTCCCGACCGTGCGCTGGAACGCGCGGTGCATCGTCTCGACGGTGCCGAACCCGCAGGTCCGGGCGATCTCCTCGAAGGTGGCGTCGCTCGTCTGGATCAGCCGCCGCGCGGCCTCGACCCGGCTCGCCCGGACGAACGCCCCGGGCGTGGTCCCGGTCTGCCGACGGAAGACCCGGCCGAACGTCCGCACGCTCATCGCGCAGCGGCGGGCCAGCGCCGGCACCGACAGATCGGCGCCGGGGCACCGGGCGATGAACGCCAGGATCTCGCGGAGACGTTCGCTCTCCGGCCGCCGCACTTCGAGCTGCACGCTGAGCTGCGGGAACCCGCCCGGCCTGTGGACGAACATGACCAGCTCACGAGCCACCGTCAAGGCCAGGTCGGCGCCGTGGTCGTGCTCGACGAGGGCCAGCGCGAGGTCCATGCCGGCGGTGACACCCGCCGAGGTCCACACCTTCCCGTCCCGGACGTAGACGGGACCGGTCTCGACCTCGACCGACGGATAGTGCGTCGCGAGCTTGCCGCACACCGACCAATGCGTCGTCGCCCGGCGTCCGTCCAGCAGCCCCGCTCGGGCGAGCAGCAACGCGCCGCTACAGACCGACGTGACACGTCGCGCGGATCCGGCGACGCGCCGCAGCCAGCCGATGAAGTCACGGTCGGCGGCGGCCTGGCTTGAGCTGTAACCCCCGGCCACGACCAGGGTGTCGGGCGGAGCCGTGACGCTTGCGGCAGGCTCGGTGCCCAGGGCCAGCCCCGACGAGGCGACGATCGTTCCGCCGGTCAGGGAGACGACGGAGGTCGCGTACGCGGGAGCGGCCCCGAAGCGGTTGGCCAACGCGAAGACCTCAAGGGGACCCACGACGTCCAGGCCCAGGACCCCGGGAAACACGGCGATGACCACGGCGCGGGAATCCATGTCTGTCGCTGACTTCATCTCGCCATCCTTGGCCGCGCCCTCACGCGCGGCAAGGCCGCGGTTCTGCGCCCCTGCGGAGTGTCGGGGCCACCGGCTACGGTAGGGCGTCATTGGGGTGAAACGGTGGAGGATTGGGAGCTTTTCGAGCAGGTCGGTGAGGTCGTCCGTGGGACGGCACCGCCCGACTTGGGCCGGTTGCATGTGCAGGTACGCCGGAACGGGGTCAAGGCGTGGTTCGGGGATCCCGGGCCGCAGCGCGAGCACTACGAGGCGCAGATCATCGGCGCCGACATCGTCGCCGCCGCGCGCACGCAGGCGCTGGAGATCGGCTTCCATGCCGAGCACCGCGCCGAGCGCGACAACGACGCCGTCCTCGCCCGCCTGGCCACGGCCGAGGAGGAGTGGCGCCCGAGGCTCGGAGGCGAGGCCGTCGCCGGTGTGTTCCTCGGCCCCGTGTCCTGGCGGCGGATCTCCGAGGTGTGGCTCGATCCCGAGCTGGAGGGCGATGTCGCGTTCGAGATCGGCGTGCGCCTGGTCGACTACATGAGCGCCCTGGAGCCGGTCAGGACGGCGGTCCCTTCTCCTGGCGGGCGATGAGGGTGTCGATCTGGACGCTGAGTCTGGCGCCCAGCGGCCAGCCGATGTAGTGGGTCGGTCGAGGACGTCGTTCAGGCCCTGGGCGGCGAGCGCGCCGATGAGCGGCAGCCGCCGGTCGCGCATGGACAGACCACTACCGGGCGACGGTGTCCACGGCGATCGCGCTGGTCTACCCGTTCGGCAGGCTGCGCAGGCCGTCCGTTC
Organism: Actinomadura sp. SCN-SB; assembly: GCF_043906805.1. NCBI lineage: Bacteria > Bacillati > Actinomycetota > Actinomycetes > Streptosporangiales > Thermomonosporaceae > Actinomadura > Actinomadura sp. SCN-SB. The sequence goes on from NZ_JBIMPP010000004.1 coordinate 45,607, forward strand.
CCGAGGCGGGCGCGCGGGCGGTGCCGTTGCTCGGAAGCCGCAACGGCGAGGCCCGCGCGCTCGACCTTCTGGGCCAGGTCCACCTCAGGCTCGGTCAGCACGAGCAGGCCCGTGACCACCATCAGCGGGCGCTGGACGCGTACCGCGACGCGGGGGTGAGCGGCCGCGTTGTCCGGCCGTTCACCCCCGCGCGGTGAATCAGCGCGCCGCGTGGGTCCCCGCGGCGGCGCCCGTGGTCCGGGCGGCCAGGGTGCTCTTGCGGGAGGGGATGCCCTTGGTGGTGAACGCGTAGCGCGCGGTGGAGTCGGCGATCGCGTCGGAGTTGACGTCCAGCGCCGTCCGGTTGACGTTGGCGAGGCCGTCGCACGCCTGGTGGTAGCAGACGTCGTACGCGACGCCCGCGGTCCCGCCGAACAGCGCGGCCTCGGCCGGCGTCTTGAAGGTCTCGGCGCCGGTGAAGACGCCGCCCGCCGGGATGCCGATCGCGATGAACGGGCCGTAGTCGGACCGGCCGTCGAAGTCGGTGCCCACGTGCCCGAGGCCGCGGCGGTCGTAGAACCTCTCCAGTTGCGCCTCGATCTGCGCCGATCCGGGCGGGCCTGCCGGGGAGCCGGTCGCGTCGGAGTCGTCGCCGTCGTACAGCTTGATGGCGTAGTTCGGCGAGGCGACCATGTCGAAGTTCAGGTACAGCCGGATGCGGTCCCGTTGCGTCTGGGACAGGGAGCCGACGTACTGGTCCGAGCCGAGCAGCCCGATCTCCTCGGCGGCCCACCACGCGAACCGCACCTTGTTGCGCACCGGGAACTTGCTCATCTGCAGCGCGGTCTCAAGGATCGCCGCGCTGCCCGAGCCGTTGTCGTTGATCCCGGGTCCTTCGGGGACGCCGTCGAGGTGGGCGCCGACCATCACCACGTTGCGGGAGTCTCCGCCACGGGTCTCGGCGATGACGTTGTGGTTGGTCCCCAGCACCAGGTTGGAGTCGACCTTGAGCCGGACCGTGGCGCCCGGGGTGCTCGCCAGCTCGTCGCCGACCGCGAAGCTGGAGAAGACCATCGGGATCCCGGCCCGCCACTCGCCGATGTCCAGCGGGGACGGGTCGGTGCGGCCGGGCTGCCCCTCGTTGAAGACGATGATGCCGGACGCCCCGGCGGCCTTGGCGTTCTGCACCTTGTTGACGAACGGGCATGTGCCGCGCTGGATCAGGGCGATGCGACCGGCCACGAACCCTTCGAAGTCCGCCGCCTCGCAGCCACTGGTCGAGCTCGGCTCCGGTGTGGGCGGGAGCGTCAGGTCCACGCCCTGGACCTCGGCGGTCACGTCGCCCGACGGCGAGGGCTCGAAGGTGACGAAGTCGGTGCCGGGCGTGTACGTCTTGGCGTTCGGCGAGCGCTGTTCGAGAACCGGCGGGGTGTTCTCGCTCCAGTCCTGCACGAAGTTGATCGGCTGCAACTGCACCTTGTACCCGGCGCGCCGCAGCTTGTTCGCCACATAGTCGCGGGAGGCGTCATAGCCGGGCGACCCGGCCGGCCGGTTGCCGCCGTTGGCGTCGGCGATCGCCTGGAAGGCCCGCAGGTGCTCGTGGACGTTCTTGCCGGAGACCTTCTTGACCAGCAGCCGGGCGAAGACCTCGTCCAGCGGGTGGCCTCGGGCCTCCGCCGGACCGGCGACCGCCATCGGCGCGACCAAGGCCACGGCCAGCGCGCCGGCGAGGGCGGCGCGCCTGCGACGGTGGATGCGCATACGACTCCTTCGTCAGTAGCGGAACGCGCACAACACGCCCCCGACGCGCGTCCAGGCGAACGTAACGCCCACAAACACATCAATGCCGCACTCATGACCACTCACGGCCAAATAGGAAATTTGGCATTTATTGCAATATGCCGGACGCGCTGGATTGAGTAATGCCCGCGCGGGCCGGGCGGCGTTGTTAGATCGGCCCCATCACGGTTTCCGGGTCGATGCCGAGGTCGGTGAGGACCGTCCGCGCGGTGTTGCGTCCGGGACGGCCCGACACCGAGCCGCCCGGATGCGTGGTCGCGCCCGTCAGGAACAGCCCGGGAACGGAGGTCCGGTACGAGGTCCAGCCGGGGATCACCTCCCCGGAGGGGGTGAGGAACTCGCCGCCATGGCACGAGCCGCCGAGGTTGTGCGTGTTGTGGGCGGCGACGTCGACCGGTGACTCGGCCCTGAGCGCGAGGACGTCCCCCGGCTCCAGTCCGTCGCTGCGCGCGCGGACCAGGCCGACGAGCGCCTCCGCGTGCTCGACCTTGCTCTCCTCCCATGAGCGCCCGTCCGCGCGCTCGTACGGCGCGATGGTGAGGATCTTGAACGTGGCGGCGTCCCCGGGGGCCCTGTCGGGGTCGACCACCGTCTGGTCGACGACGAGCAGCCACGGATCGGTCGCGTCGGGCTCACCGCGATGGAAGGCCGCCATCTGCCGCGCGATGCCCTCGGCGGTGCCGAACCCGGCCGCGACGCTCGGCATCGGCCCCTTGCGGGTGTGGAAGCCGAGGTCGCCCCGGAGCGCGGCGTGGACGGCGAAGACGCTGAGGCCGGGCCGCCAGGTGTCCCGGGCCTCGGCCAGGTCGGAGGGGACGCCGATGCCGCTGAGCATGTCCGCCAGCTTCGCCAGGTGCGCGCTGGACACCACCGCCCGGCGCGCTCTCACCCGCCGCCCGTCGCCGGTCCGGACCGCGGCGGCCCTGCCGTTCACCACGTCGATGGCCGACACCGGGGCGGAGCACACGACCCGGCCCCCGTGGGCCTCGATCTGCCGGATCAGCGCCTCCGGGAGCGCGGACGAGCCGCCGATCGGCGTCGTCCACCCGAAGTTGATGCGCCCCGCGGCGATCGACGAGGGGAGCACCCCCGTGCCGGGACGGCGCGGATCCTGGATGGTCGCCAGCGCCAGCCACAGCATGAACGAGCGGATCACCGGATGGGTGAAGCGCTCGTGCACCACGTCCCAGGCGCTCCCGGCACGCAGCTCCCGGTAGCGCTTGGAGGCGTCGTCGTCCCGTAGCGGCAGGTTGGAGTTCCACCGGGCATGGACGGCGGCCAGCCCGTGCGACCACTCGTCCAGCAGGGTCCTGAAGGACTCCGCGTCCGCCGTGGACCAGCGCGCGATCTCCTCCGCGGTCGCGCCCACATCGCGATGCATGACCAGCGCGTCCCCGTCGGCCTGCGGAAGGACCACCGCCGGGTCGGTCATCACGTACCGGAGCCCGTACGCCGACAGCAGCCCGAGCTCGTCGTCCCTGATCAGCGGGTTCGACTGGATCAGCACGTGCGCGCTGGAGCACGAGTCATGGGCGAACCCCGGCAACGTCAGCTCCTCGGTGACCGTGTCACCGCCGGGTACGTCCCGCGCCTCCAGCACGAGCACTTCGAGCCCGGCCGCGGCCAGATACCCGGCGCACACCAGGCCGTTGTGCCCCGCGCCGAGAATGACGGCGTCCACTTCGTCGGGCACCTCGGTGTGTCGCCTGTCGTCAGCCGTGCCCATCGCGTCTCCCTGGTGGTCCGTCCCGCGAGCGGGGGTGAGGTGGTCCGTGAGCCGTGCGCGCCCTCTATGGGCAGTTTGCGCTAACTGCGGTGGTGGTGGCTATGGGACGGCCGGGCTTGAGGGCTCCGGCTTTTGGACGTTTCCCACAAAGTGGGGGTGCCCAGCCTGCGCTGTCCCCGACATGGCGCGGACGGCCGGTCAGGCGGGAGGGTTGAGACCGCCGGGGTCGCCGTGTCGCGGCGCGCACCCATTCGTTGATCTTGAGGAGGACTCGGCCGGTGTTCAGTCGTGTCGCCATCGTCAACCGCGGTGAGGCCGCCATGCGGGTGATCCACGCCGTGCGGGACATCGCCGCGGAGACCGGGAACCGGATCGAGACCGTCGCCCTGCACACCGACGTCGACCGCTCGGCCGCCTTCGTGCGGGAGGCCGACCTCTCCTACGATCTCGGCCCGGCGGCGGCGCGCCCGTACCTGGACCTGAAGGTGCTGGAGCGCGCCCTGGTGGAGACCGGGGCGGACGCGGCGTGGGTCGGCTGGGGGTTCGTCGCGGAGGACCCGGCCTTCGCCGAGCTGTGCGAGGAGATCGGGGTCACCTTCGTCGGCCCGGACGCGGACGCCATGCGCCGGCTCGGCGACAAGATCGGCGCCAAGCTGCTCGCCGAGGAGGTGGGGGTGCCGGTCGCGCCGTGGAGCCGGGGCGCGGTCGAGAACCTGGACGCCGCGCTGGCGGCGGCGTCCCGGATCGGCTACCCGCTGATGCTGAAGGCGACCGCGGGCGGCGGCGGGCGCGGCATCCGGGTGATCAAGAGCGAGGCGGAGCTGGCCGACGCCTACGAGCGCACCAGCCAGGAGGCGGCGCGGGCGTTCGGCAGCGGCGTGGTGTTCCTGGAGCGGCTGGTCACCGGCGCCCGGCATGTCGAGGTGCAGGTGATCGCGGACGGGCAGGGCACGGCGTGGGCGCTGGGCGTGCGCGACTGCTCGGTGCAGCGGCGCAACCAGAAGGTCATCGAGGAGTCGGCGTCGCCCGTGCTGAGCCCGGAGCAGGCGGCCGAGCTGAAGGCGTCCGCCGAGCGGCTGGCGGTGGCGGTCGGCTACCGGGGCGCGGCGACCGTCGAGTTCCTCTACCACCCGGGCGAGCGGCTGTTCGCGTTCCTGGAGGTCAACACCCGGCTCCAGGTCGAGCACCCGATCACCGAGGTCACCACGGGGTTCGACCTGGTCAAGGCGCAGCTGCACGTGGCGGCCGGCGGACGGCTCGAAGGGGAGCCGCCGGTGGAGCGCGGGCACGCCGTCGAGGCCCGGCTGAACGCCGAGGACCCCGACCGCGACTTCGCGCCCTCCCCCGGGCGGATCGCGCGGCTCGACCTGCCCGCCGGGCCCGGCATCCGGGTGGACACCGGCGTCCGCGAGGGCGACACCATCCCCGCCGACTTCGACTCGATGATCGCGAAGATCATCGCCCATGGCCGCGACCGCGAGGAGGCGCTGGGCCGGCTGCGCCGGGCCATGGCGCAGACCACGGTGATCATCGAGGGCGGGGCCACCAACAAGAGCTTCGTGCTCGACCTGCTCGGCCAGCCCGAGGTGATCGACGCCTCCGCGGACACCGGCTGGATCGACCGCGTCCGCGACGAGGGCCGCCTGGTCTCCAACCGGCACTCCGGCGTGGCGCTGGCCGCCGCCGCCATCGCGGTGTACGAGGAGGAGGAGCGCGCCGAGCGGCAGCGGCTGCTGTCGACGGCGTTCGGCGGACGCCCGCAGGTCCGGCACGAGAGCGGCCGGCCGCTGGACCTCAAGCTGCGCGGCGCCGCCTACCGCGTGCGCGTGGCGCGGGTCGGCGCGCACCGGTTCCGCGTCGGCATCGAGACCGGCGACCGCGGGGGCATGCGCACGGCGGACGTCGAGCTGGACCGTTTCGACCGGCACAGCGGGCAGATCGTCGTCAACGGCAGCCGGCACCGCCTGCTCGCCGGCCGGCACGGGCCGATCCACCTGATCGAGGTGGACGGTGTGACGCACCAGGTCAGCCAGGACGAGGGCGGCGTCGTCCGGTCCCCCGCCCCGGCGCTGGTGGTCGCCACGCCGGTGGAGGTCGGCGCCGAGGTCGAGGCGGGCGCGCCGGTGCTGGTGCTGGAGAGCATGAAGATGGAGACGGTGCTGCGCGCGCCGTTCAAGGCCCGGCTCAAGGAATGCGCCGTGTCGGTGGGCAGCCAGGTGGAGACCGGCGCTCCGCTGCTGCGGCTGGAGGCGGTCGCCGACGACGCGGGGGCCGAGGAGACCTCGGCGGCCGGGGCGGTCGAGCTGGACCTGCCCGCGGCGCCCGCGTCGATCCCGGCGCGGGCGCGGGCCGCGCGCGGCCGGGAGGACCTGCGCAGCCTGCTGCTGGGCTTCGACGTCGATCCGCACGACGAGCGCCGGGTGCTGGAGGAGTACCTGGACGCGCGCCGGGCGTCCGCCGACGAGGGCCACCGGCCGCTGGCCGACGAGCTGGCGCTGGTCGAGGCGTTCACCGACCTGGCCGAGCTGAGCCGCAACCGGCCCGCCGGTGAGGACGGCGGCGGCGACGGTCACGTGCACAGCGACCGCGAGCACTTCCACACCTACCTGCAGAGCCTGGACGTCGAGCGGGCCGGGCTGCCGGAGGCGTTCCAGGCCAAGCTCGCCAAGGCGCTCGCGCACTACGGCGTCACGGAGCTCGAACGCACCCCGGAGCTGGAGGCCGCGGTCTTCCGGATCTTCCTGGCGCTGCAGCGCGCGTCCACCGACGCCACGGTCGTCACGACGCTGTTGCGCGCCTGGCTGCGGGAGCCGCCGCCGGACCACACACTGCACGAGCCCGTGGGCCTGATGCTGGAACGGCTGGTGGCGGCGACGCAGGTCCGCTTCCCCGTGGTCTCCGACCTGGCGCGCGGGGTGGTGTTCGCCTGGTTCGCCCAGCCGCTGCTGCGCCGCAACCGCGCCCGCGTGTACGCCGACGTCCGCAAGCACCTGCGCCACCTGGACGCGCACCCGGACGCGCCGGACCGCGCCGAGCGCATCGCCGAGATGGTGCGCAGCACCGAGCCGCTGGTGCGGCTGCTGGGCCGGCGGCTGGTCCGCCACGACCGGGACAACTCGGTCATGCTGGAGGTGCTGACCCGCCGCTACTACGGCAACAAGGACCTCACCGGCGTCCGCACCAGCGAGGTCGCCGGATGCCGGTTCGTGGTCGCCGAGCGCGCGGGGTCGTGCGTGGTGTCGGCCGCGGTCGGCTTCGAGTCGCTGGGACGGGCGCTGGACGGCCTGGCGGAGCTGGCGGGCGGACAGGACGCCATCGACGCCGACACGGACGCCGACATCTATCTCTCCTGGGAGCGGCAGCCGGAGGACTTCGACGCGATGGCCGCCGCGCTGCACGAGGTCATCAACGCGCATCCGCTGCCGGAGCGGGTCCGCCGGCTCACCGCCACCGTCGCGGGCCGGAGCGGCGCGGTGATGCACCACCACTTCACCTTCCGCCCGTCCCCCACCGGGATGGAGGAGGAACGGCTGATCCGCGGCCTGCACCCGTACATCGCCGAGCGGATGCGGATGCACCGGCTGAGCGGGTTCGACCTCACCCGGCTGCCGTCCTCGGACGAGGAGGTCTACCTGTTCCGGTGCGTGGCGCGGGAGAACCCGTCCGACGACCGTCTCGTGGCGTTCGCGCAGGTGCGGGATCTGACCGAGCTGCGCGAGCACGACGGCAGGCTGGTCGCGCTGCCGACCGCCGAGAACACCATCGCCACCTGCCTCGACTCGATCCGCCGCGCGCAGTCGCGGCGGCCGTCCAAGGCCCGCTTCACCACCAACCGGATCGTGATCTACGTGTGGCCGCCGAGCCGCATCACCAGGTCCGAGCTGGACATGCTGGTCGAGCGGATCCTGCCGACGACCGCGGGCGCCGGTCTGGAGGAGATCGAGTTCATCGCCCGGCAGCGCGACGGCGGGACCGGCGAGCTGCGCAAGATCGCCGTGCGGGTCACCTTCGACGCCACCGGCGGCGCCGAGGTGACCGTCGGCGAGCCGTCGGACGCGCCGGTCGAGCCGGTGGACGGCTACCGGCAGAAGGTGCTGCGCGCGAGCGCCCGCAACACCGTGTACCCGTACGAGCTGACCGGCCTGCTCGGCGACTTCACCGAGCACGACCTGGACGACCGGAACGCGCTGGTCCCGGTGGACCGTCCCAAGGGGCGCAACACCGCGGGGATCGTCGCGGGCGTGGTCAGCACCAAGACCGGGCGGCATCCGGAGGGCGTCACCCGGGTCGTGCTGCTCGGCGACCCGACCAAGTCGCTCGGGGCGCTGGCGGAGCCGGAGTGCCGCCGCGTGATCGCCGCGCTGGACCTGGCGGAGCGGATGCGGGTGCCGCTGGAGTGGTACGCGCTGTCCGCCGGCGCCCGGATCTCCATGGACTCCGGCACGGAGAACATGGACTGGGTGGCCGCGGCGCTCAAGCGGATCGTGGAGTTCACCCAGGCGGGCGGCGAGATCAACGTCGTGGTCGCGGGCATCAACGTCGGCGCGCAGCCGTACTGGAACGCCGAGGCGACGATGCTCATGCACACCAGGGGCATCCTGGTGATGACGCCGGACTCGGCGATGGTGCTCACCGGCAAGCAGTCGCTGGACTTTTCCGGCGGCGTGTCGGCCGAGGACAACTTCGGCATCGGCGGCTACGACCGGGTGATGGGCCCGAACGGGCAGGCGCAGTACTGGGCGCCGAACCTGGCCGCGGCGCGGGACGTGCTGATGGCGCACTACGACCACACCTATGTCGTGCCCGGCGAGGACGGGCCGCGCCGCGCCCGCACGTCCGACCCCGTCGACCGCGACATCCGCGACTTCCCGCACGCCGTGGAGGGCAGCGAGTTCACCACCGTCGGCGAGATCTTCTCCGCCGAGGCCAACCCGGACCGCAAGAAGCCGTTCGACATCCGCACCGTGATGCGGGCGCTGTCCGACCAGGACCACCCGGTGCTGGAGCGCTGGGCGGGGATGGCGGACGCGGAGACGGCCGTGGTGCAGGACGTGCACCTGGGCGGCATGCCGGTGTGCCTGCTCGGCATCGAGTCGCGGTCGGTGCCGCGGCGCGGCTTCCCGCCCACCGACGGCCCGGACGCCTACACCGCGGGCACGCTGTTCCCGCAGTCGTCCAAGAAGGCGGCGCGGGCCATCAACGCGGCCAGCGGCAACCGGCCGCTGGTGGTGCTAGCGAACCTGTCGGGCTTCGACGGCTCGCCGGAGTCGATGCGCAAGCTGCAACTGGAGTACGGCGCCGAGATCGGCCGGGCGATCGTGAACTTCCGCGGGCCCATCGTGTTCTGCGTGATCTCCCGGTACCACGGCGGCGCGTTCGTGGTGTTCTCCAAGGCGCTGAACCCGAACATGACGGTGCTCGCGCTGGAGGGCTCGTTCGCCTCGGTGCTCGGCGGCGCCCCCGCCGCCGCGGTGGTGTTCGCCGGCGAGGTCGACGCCCGTACCGCGGCCGACCCGCGGGTGCGGGACCTGGAGGCCCGTGTCACGGCGGCCTCGGGCGCCGACCGCGCGACGCTGACCGCGGAGCTGGACGAGCTGCGCGCCTCGGTGCGGGCGGAGAAGCTCGGCGAGGTCGCCACCGAGTTCGACCGCGTCCACGACATCCGGCGCGCGGTCGAGGTCGGCTCGGTCGACGCCGTCGTCAGCGCCGCCGAGCTGCGCCCGCGCGTTATCGAGGCCATCGAGTCCCGCCTGCGCTGACGGCTCCCGCCGCCGGTCGCCGTCCTCCTCGCCGACCGGCGGCGTGCCGTGCGTGTGGAAGGTCTCGATGGTCTTCAGGCCCCATGCCTGGCCCTTCTTGCGCTCCTCCTCCGTCCAGGTGATGAGCTCCCAGTCGGGTGCCAGCACGGTGCCGTCCAGGTCGGGGGTGAGCAGCTCGACGTGGCCGAGGTGGGCGACGTCCCCCAAGGTGCGGTCATGTGGGCGCTCCTGATTCGGTTCGGTTCGGTGCGGCCCGGACTCCGGCGCCACCGGAACGGCTCGTGACCTCCACACCGGGACCGTACGCGAGATTGTCGACAATGTGAAGAACAATCGGTATCGCGCGAGACGCCCGCCACAGGCCGGAGGCTTTCCCGATAAAAAAGGTATGTATAGTCTTTTAACTAGAGATCTTGGGAGGGGGACCGCGATGACCGGTGGCGGGCGACGGCTGCACCTGAACGCCTTCATCCAGGGCGTGGGTCATCACGAGGCGGCCTGGCGACATCCGGAGACGGACCCGGCCCGCCTCACCGACGTGCGCTACTTCCAGGAGGTCGCCCGGCTCGCCGAGCGCGGCGCGCTGGACTCGGTGTTCTTCGCCGACGCGCTCTCCCTCACCGAGGACATCCGCTACCAGCCGATACGCCGCCCCGAGCCGCTGACGCTGCTGGCCGCGATCGCCGTGGCCACCGAGCGGATCGGGCTCATCGCGACCGCGTCCACCACCTACTCCGAGCCCTACAACCTGGCCCGGCAGTTCGCGTCCGTGGACCACATCAGCGGCGGGCGGGCCGGCTGGAACATCGTCACCTCCTCCGCCACCGGCGCCGCCGCCAACTTCGGGTTCGACGAGCAGCCCGCGCACCACGACCGTTACGTGCGCGCGGACGAGTTCGTCGACGTGGTCACCAAGCTGTGGGACAGCTGGGAGGACGACGCGATCGTCGGCGACCGGGACGCGGGCGTCTACGCCGACCCGGACAAGGTCCACGCCATCGAGCACGAGGGGCCGCTGCTGCGCGTGCGCGGCCCGCTGAACGTGCCGCGTTCGCCCCAAGGATGGCCCGTCCTCGTGCAGGCGGGCTCGTCGGAGGACGGGCGCGACTTCGCCGCCCGCCACGCCGAGGCCATCTTCACCGCGCAGCAGGACCTGGACCAGGCGCTCGCGTTCGCCGCCGACGTGCGCCGCCGCGCCGCGGCGATCGGCCGCGACCCCGGCCACCTCAGGATCCTGCCCGGCCTGAGCCCGGTGATCGGCGACACCGAGGCGGTGGCGCTGGCCCGCAAGGAGGAGCTGGACGCGCTGGCCGTCCCCGAGTACGGCCTGCTCACGCTGCGGCGGCTGGCCGGCGTCGACCTGTCCGGCGTCCCGCTGGACGACCCCGTCCCGCCCGGCCTGCTGAACGGCGACGCGGTGGAGACCAGCAAGAGCCGGCGCGCGCTGGTCGCCGACATCGTGCGGCGGGAACGGCCGACCGTGCGCGGGCTCCTGCGACGGCTCGCCGGCGCCCGCGGCCACAAGGTGATCGCCGGGACGCCCGAGCAGATCGCCGACCACATCCAGACCTGGTTCGAGGCGGGTGCCGCCGACGGCTTCAACATCATGGCGCCCTACCTGCCGGGCGGCCTGGAGCTGTTCATCGACCACGTCGTGCCCGAACTGCGGCGCCGGGGCCTGTTCCGGACCGGCTACACCGGCTCGACGCTTCGCGAGCACTACGGCCTGCCCCGTCCCGAGAGCCGCTACGCGTCCCGGGCCACGGCGGCCCGCTGACCACCACTGCGGAAGGAAGAGCCCCAGAAGATGTTCAACCGATCCCCTCGCGCGGTGCTCGCGCTCGTCCTCGCGTTGCCGCTCGTCCTGGCCGGGTGCGGTGGGGACGAGGGCGGTGAGCTCGCGGCCGACGCGCCGCTGCCCACCGCCGTCCCGGCCGGTGCGGAGATCGTCTTCGGCGACCAGAACGAGCAGGACCAGGTCCTCATGCGGGCGTCGGGCGAACTCGGCCAGATGAAGGCCAAGGTCACGTACGCCAACTTCATCGGTGGCCCGTCCATCCTGGAGGCGTTCCGCGGCGACGCGATCGACCTGGCGGTGGTCGCCGACACGCCGCCGATCCAGGCGCAGGCCGCGGGCGTGGACGTCCCCATCATCGCGGCCCGCCAGGAGCGGCCCTTCGACTACCACCTGGCCATCGCGCCGGGCGCGAACATCACGACGCTCCGCGACCTCAAGGGCAAGAAGATCGCCTACGGGGAGGGCACCGGCCGCCAGCCGTACATCCTGCGCGCGCTCAAGAAGGCGGGGCTGACCAAGAAGGACGTCACGCTGGTGCCGCTGAAGGCGGCCGACTTCCCCGACGCCATCCGCAACCGGCAGGTGGACGCCGCGCCGCTGAACGAGCCGCACTACACGCGCTACATCACCGAGTACCGGAGCCGCGGTGGCACCGGGCTCCCCGAGTCGGAGACCGCGGGCCTGGCCACCGGGCTGTGGTACCTGTACGCGCGGCGCGAGGCGCTGCGGGACCCGGCGAAGGCGGCGGCCATCGCCGAGTACGTGCGGCACTGGGTCCGCGCGCAGGCGTGGGTCAACAAGAACCCGGACGCCTGGATCGACGCCTACGTGGTGAAGAACCAGAAGCTGTCCCCCGCCGACGGCCAGGCCATGATCCGCAGCCAGGGCGCGTTCACCTTCCCCAAGCTGGACCAGGCCCTCATCGCCCGCCAGCAGCAGACCATCGACCTTCTCTTCGAGGCCGGTGACCTGCCCAAGCGGCTCCAGGCCAAGGAGGCGATCGACACCCGCTTCGACCCGGTGATCCAGGAGGCGGCGGCGAGCGTGGGCGCGAGCCGGACACCGGACGCGGGAGGCGGATCCTGATGGCGCTGACCGCATCGGGCACCACCGCGCGGCAGGACCAGGGCGGCGCGTCCGCGCCGGACGCGCCGCGGCGGCCGAAGCGCACGGTGCGGCTGACGTCGCGCCGCCCGCTGGGCGCGGCACGGCTGCTGGGCCCGGTCGTGGTCCTGGTGGTGTGGCAGGTCGCGTCCAGCACCGGGCTGCTCGACCCGCGGCAGCTCGAGGCGCCGAGCACGGCCCTGCGCACCGGGGCCCAGATGTTCGCGGACGGCGAGCTGGTCGGGCACCTGCTCGCCTCGGCGCGCCGCGCGGGCACCGCCCTGGTCTGCGGCGTGCTGCTGGGCACGGTCCTGGCGCTGCTGTCGGGACTGTCGCGGGCCGGGGAGGCCGCCGTGGACGGGCTGGTGCAGATCAAACGCGCCATCCCGACGCTGGCGCTGATCCCGCTGGCGATCCTGTGGCTCGGCATCGGCGAGACCATGAAGATCACGCTGATCACCCTCAGCGTGCTGGTGCCGGTCTACATCAACACGCACGCGGCCCTGCGCGGCATCGACTACCGGTACGTCGAGCTGGCCTTCACCGTGCACCTGTCCCGATGGCAGTTCATCCGCAGGGTGGCGCTGCCGGGGGCGCTGCCCGGCTTCTTCACCGGCCTGCGGCTGGCGGTCACGATGTCGTGGACGGCGCTGGTCGTGCTGGAGCAGATCAACGCGACCGAGGGCATCGGCTACGTGATGACCAAGGCCCGCGACTACGGCCAGACCGACATCATCGTGGTCGGCCTGGTCATCTACGCCACGATGGGGCTGCTCTCCGACGGTCTCGTGCGTGTCGCGGAGAGGAGGGCGCTGTCATGGCGGACGTCGCTGGGAGCGTGACCGAGTCCACGACGGACCGGGCCGTCGTCACGATCTCGGGGCTGACCCGCCGCTACGGGGAGCGCGCGGTGCTGGACGCGATCGACCTGGAGATCGCGCCGGGCGAGTTCGTCGCGCTGATCGGCCGGAGCGGCTCGGGCAAGAGCACGCTGCTGCGCGCCCTGGCACGCCTCGACCCGGACGTCGACGGCGACGGCCGCCTTGAGGTCCCCGAGAACCGCTCGGTCATGTTCCAGGACTCGCGGCTGCTGCCCTGGGCGCGTGTGCTGGACAACGTGGTGCTGGGGCTCGACTCCCCCGACGCCGCGGCGCGCGGCCGGGCGGCGCTGGCCGACGTGGGCCTGGCGGGGCGGGAACGCGCCTGGCCCAGGATGCTGTCGGGCGGCGAGCAGCAGCGCGTCGCGCTGGCGCGGTCCCTCGTACGGGAACCGGCCCTGCTGCTGGCCGACGAGCCGTTCGGCGCGCTGGACGCGCTGACCCGGATCCGCATGCACGTCCTGCTGGCCGACCTGTGCGCGCGGCACCGTCCCGCCGTGCTGCTGGTCACGCACGACGTGGACGAGGCGATCACGCTCGCCGACCGCGTCCTGGTGCTGGACGAGGGCCGCATCCGCGTGGACCTGCCCGTCGGGCTCGCCAAGCCCCGGGACCACGAGCACCCCGACTTCCTGAACATCCGGAGGACCCTGCTCGAAGGGCTGGGCATCACCAGAAAGGACGGCCGCGATGTCGCTGCACCTTAACGTCTTCGTGGTCGGTCACGGCCATCACGAGGCGGCCTGGAGGCATCCGCGCTCCACCACCGCCGCGGTCACCGACGTCGCCTACTTCCAGTCGCTGGCGCGCCGCGCCGAGGAGGGGCTGCTGGACTCGGTGTTCTTCGCCGACCAGCTCGTCCTGGGCAACGGCGACGCCGAGTTCCGCCCGCGCGGCGGGCTGGAGCCGCTGACGCTGCTGGCGGCGCTGGCCACCGTCACCGAGCGGATCGGGCTGATCGCGACCGCGTCCACCACCTACACCGAGCCGTTCAACCTGGCCCGGCAGTTCGCCTCGCTGGACCACATCAGCCATGGCCGGATCGGGTGGAACATCGTCACCTCGTGGGCGGTCGGCGCCGCCGCCAACTTCGGCCTGGACCGCCCCATCCCGCACGACGAGCGGTACGCCCGCGCGTTCGAGTACATGGAGGTCGTCACCCGGCTGTGGGACAGCTGGGCCGACGACGCGGTCGTGCACGACCAGGCCGCGGGACGCTTCGCCGACCCCGCCAAGATCAGGGAGGCCGGGTTCGAGGGCGAGTTCTACCGGGTGAAGGGCGCGGGGACCGTCCCGAGGCCGCCGCAGGGGCACCCCGTCCTGGTGCAGGCCGGTTCGTCGGAGGAGGGGCGCCGGTTCGCCGCGCACCACGCCGAGGCGATCTTCACCGCGCAGCAGGACATGGCCGAGGCGGTCGCGTTCGCCGCCGACGTCCGCCGCCGCGCGTCCGCCGCGGGCCGCGACCCCCGGCATCTGAAGATCCTTCCCGGGCTCAGCCCGATCATCGGCTCGACCGAGGAGGAGGCGCGGCGGCTGGAGCGCGAGCTGAACGAGCTGACCCTTCCCGAGGTCGGCCTGCGCCACCTGTCGGCGCGTTTCGACGGCGCCGACCTGTCGGGCATCCCGCTGGACGAGCCCCTCTCGGTGGACGCGCTGCCGCGGCCGTCGGACGTGCAGGGCCCGCAGAGCCGCGCCAAGCTCATCACCGACCTGGTGCGGCGCGAGCGTCCCACCCTGCGCGAACTGCTCTACCGGCTGGCGGGGGCGCGCGGCCACCTGGTCGTGACCGGGACGCCCGAGCAGATCGCCGACAGGATCGAGGAGTGGTCCGAGGCGGGCGCCGCCGACGGGTTCAACATCATGCCCCCGCACCTGCCGGGCGGCCTGGACGACTTCATCGACCACGTGGTGCCCGAACTCCAGCGCCGCGGCCTGTTCCGCAAGGAGTACGAGGGCACGACCCTGCGTGACCATTACGACCTGCCCCGGCCGCGCAACCGTGTCTTCGAGCCGTGACCGGTGCCGCTACCGGCGCCGGCGCGGCTCCCTGTGCAGCTCCTCCTGGACGGGTGGCTCCTCGCTGTCGCGCATGTGCTCGGCCAGCTGCGGCTTCCTGTGATGGGTGCGCTGGTAGTCCCGCTCCGCCGGGCTGCGTCCCGGATCCGGCTCGGTGGGCACGGACCTGAGCACCTGCTCGACGTTGTCGTAGTCGCCGAGCGGAAGGGCGGCGAGCGCCCTTTCGGCGGCGGAGCCGGGCTGCCGGTAGCGCGCGTGCGCGACGATCTGCTGCTTGCTCGCCGGAAAGGCGAGATCCCCCAGCATCTCCTCGATCCGGCGGGTGTCGGAGACCCTCATCGTCCTGGTCCTCTCGGTCGCCTGATCGCCGACCGCCACGGCGCTGACCCTGCCCGCTGACCGGCCGCCGAAACGCGCGGGCGCTCAGCGGGGGCCGGAGCGGGGCGAGCGGGCGATCGCGGTGGCGACGATGCCGACCGGGGTCGCGTCCGGGCGGGTCACGACGATCTCGTGGAGACCGGCGCGGTCCGCCCGGCGCATCAGGGCGGCGGCGTCCTCGCTCGGCCGCACGGTCGGGGCCGCCGGGTTCATGAACCGCTCGGCCGGCGCCTCGTCCGGGGCGCCCGCCAGCTCCCGCTCGCCGATCACGCCCTGGACGACGCCGGAGGCGTCCACCACCAGCGCCACGCCGGCGGGGTCGGCGAGGATGCGGTCGGCCACCTCCCCCATCCGGTCCTCGGGGGCCGCCACCACCGGGTCGCGGCGCACCACGCGCGAGACCAGCTCCGCGTGCCCCTCGTACGGCAGGTCGGCCGACAGCCAGTCCAGCTTCCCCGCGGCGTAGTCGTAGACCTCGGGGTGGCCGAGGCGTTCGAGCCGGTGGGCGGCGCGCGGGCTCAGGTCGCATTGCAGGTCCTGGCAGTAGACGATCACCGGGCGGGCGGGGTCCAGGCCCCACGCCTCCGGAGCGTCCAATTCCGCGAGCGAACGGTGCACCGCGCCGGGCAGATGCGCCCAGTCGTACTGCCTTCTCGACAGCACCTCGACGATCTGGGCGTCCCGGTCCCGGACCAGCTCCTGCACGCCTCGCCGGTCGATGTTGCGCACCATGCCGACCCCCTACCCGCACGACCCGAGGTATGCGTGCCGTCCCTCGCCAGGCCCGGTCCCGCGACGCTTCTTTCATAGGGCGGAATAAAAGTATCCACTGTGCGGAGACCGACGTACTCTCAGGGCGCCCATGGGTGACCGCGAGAGGCGGTGTCGGCTCGTGAGTTCGGACCAGCGAAGAGCGGTGTCACCGACCCGCCGGGGGATGCTCGGATCGGGGGGCTGACCGTCGTGGGCGGACGGGTCGTCCACGACGCCTTACCACACCGCTGAGGCCCGCACCGGAGATCAGAGAGAGATCGCCACTGAGATATTGCACACAGAAAAAATTGAAGATTACACTACCGGGACGACACGGCGGCGAGGTGGCTTGCCATGGGCGATAACGGACATCGCGGAAACCGTCTCTTCACGCTGGTCGCGGCCGGCCTGCTCCTCAGCGGAGCGGCGGCGGCCTGCGAGCAGAAGTCCGGATCCGGCGACGGGACGGAGGACAGTGGCAAGCCGATCGTCGTCGGCTCCACCCTCTCCCTGAGCGGCGCGTTCGCCGCGACCGGCGCCATCCACAAGATCGCGGGCGAGCAGTTCGTCGCCCGGCTCAACGCGAACGGCGGGCTGCTGGGCCGGCAGGTCCGCTGGGTGGTCCGGGACGACGAGTCCGACCAGGCCAAGGTCAGCACGCTGTACGAACAGCTGATCACCCAGGACCGGGTGGACCTGATCATCGGCCCGTACGCGACGCCGAACATCCTGTCCGCGATGGCCGTGGCGTCGCGGCACGGGTACACACTGCCGCAACACACCTCCGTGATCGCGCCGCTGATGACCTACCGGTGCCAGTTCCCGGCGTGGTCGATCGGCCCCGAGCCCAACAAGGTGGTGCCGAACCAGCTGTTCGACGCGGTGGCGACGCTCCCCGACCCGCCCAAGCGGGTCGCCATCCTCACCAACCAGAACGGCTCCACCGACTTCGTGTCCTACGGCTCCGGCAACGACAAGGTCGGCATGGTGTCCATCGCCAAGCAGCGCGGCCTGGACGTCGTCCTCGAACGGCGCTACCCGCCCAACACCACGAGCTGGGCGCCGCTGGCCACCCAGATCCGCGACGCCAAGCCCGACCTGGTCATCAACGACGGCCTCGGAGTGGACCCCGTCAACCTGCTCCAGGCGATGAAGCAGTTGAACTACAAGCCCCCGCTGATGTTCAGCCTGTTCCCGGCGCCCGGCCCGCTGCTGGGGCTCGGCGACACCTCCGACGGCCTGCTGTCGGTCACCATCTTCGAGCCCAACAAGGCGACGCTGGACCGGCTCGGCCCGGACGCGACCGCCATCGTGAACGACTTCAAGGCCAGGGCGACCCAGGCCAAGCTGCCGTACACGGTGTTCGAGACGCAGGCCGCCGCGTCCTGGAACGCCTGGGAGATCCTGGTCGCCGGCGTGAAGGCGGCGGGCAAGGTCGACAACAAGGCCATCTGCGACAGCCTGCACGCCAAGGGCGCCGACACCACCTTCGCCGGCCACCTCACCTTCGACCCGAAGGCCAACAACTTCTGGACGACCACCCAGGCCATCAAGCAGATCCAGAACCGCGACTGGGTCACGGTCTACCCACCGCAGCGCGCGGCGGGACGGCTGCGGTCCTCCGCGGGCTGAGGCATGAACACGGTCCAGGCGGCGCTCACCGGGGTGCTCGGCGGCGGCTTGTACGCGCTGATGGCGGCCGGTCTGTCGATCACATGGGGCGTGCTGCGCATCATCAACCTGATCCACTTCGGGCTGATCCTGCTCGGCGCCTACCTGACGTTCCAGCTCACCTCGTCCTGGGGCATGGACCCGATCCTGACCGTGGTGGTCACGGTGCCGGCCCTGTTCGCGCTGGGCGCGGCGGTGCAGTGGGGCTTCGACCGGCTGGGGATCTCCGAGCTGAACTCGCTGCTGCTCAGCTTCGGGCTGCTCATCGTGATCGTGCAGGGCATCAGCAACCTGTGGAGCGCCGACTACCAGCAGATGACCGAGGCGGACAATCCGTACGCCACCCGGTCCATCGAGGTCGGCTCGCTGGTCTTCCCGGTCAACACGCTGCTGGCGTTCGTGCTCGCGCTCGTGCTGATCGGCGGCGCGCACGTGGCGCTGCAACGGACGTTCACGGGACGGGCGCTGCGCGCGTTCGCCCAGGACCGCGCCATCGCCGCCGCGTTCGGCATCGACCACCGCCGGATCGGGCTGCTGCTGGCCGGCGCGGCCGGGGCCACCGCGGCGGCGGCCGGGATGCTGTTCGCGCTGTCGAACGCGCTGACCCCGGCGACCGCGTTCGAGTGGTTCGGCACCGTGTTCGCCGTCGTCATCCTCGGCGGCATCGGCCACCTGGTGGGCACGCTCGTCGCGGGGCTGCTGGTCGGCGCGGTGGGGGCGGTCGTCACGGTGGTGGTGTCCCCGGCCGCCGAGCCGTTCGTGCTGTTCTCGGTCATCATCCTGGTGCTGCTGCTGCGCCCGCAGGGGCTGTTCGCCCACGGGGGCACCCGGTGATCGCGGCGGTGTTCGGCGGGGGCGCGCTCAGGCGCGGCCTGTGGGCCTTCCCGCTGGCCTTCGTCGCGCTGGCGACGCTGTCGCTCTACCGGGAGACCATCGGCTTCCCGCTCTTCTACCTCACCCTGCTGACCACGATCCTGTTCTGGACGGCCCAGGCGACGAGCTGGAACATCCTGTCCGGCTACAGCGGCTACTTCAGCTTCGGCCAGGCCGCGTACGTGGGCCTCGGCGCGTACACCACGGCGGTGCTGTCCGGCCGGCACCAGGTCTCCTTCTCTCTGACCCTGCTGGTCTCGGCCGTGCTGAGCGCGGTCCTCGCGCTCGTCGTCGGGGGGCTGGCGTTCCGGCTCCGCTCGCTGCGCGGCGAGATCTTCGCCCTGCTCACGCTCGCCGTGCCCTTCATCCTGGGCGCGCTGGCCCATCTGAACTCGGGCATCGACGGCGGCCAGGGCATCGTCGTCGCCGTCCCCTCGTTCCCCGCGGGGCTTGGCCTGGTCCAGGACTTCCTGTACCTGATCAGCCTTCTGGTCGCGGTCGCCGCCGTGTGGGCGGCGTTCGCCATCCAGCACTCCCGGTTCGGCTGGGCGCTGGCGGCCATCCGGGACGCGGAGGACGTGGTCGAGGGCCTGGGCGTGGCGACCTTCCGCTACAAGATGCAGGCCATCGTGGCGAGCGCGGTGATCGGCGGCGTGGCCGGGAGCATCTTCGCACTGCAGATCGGGTTCGTCGCCGTCGCCAGCGTGTTCAACCTGACGGTGCCGCTGTTCGTGATCGTGATGAGCGTGCTCGGCGGGCGCACGCACTGGCTGGGACCGGTGATCGGCGCCGCGTTCATCGTGCTGTTGCAGGACCGGCTCAGCGCGTCGAGGCTCACCGACTGGCGGCTCATCGTGCTGGGCGCCGTCCTCGCCGTGCTCGTCGTGATCGCGCCCGAGGGACTGTACGCGCGGCTGCGGGCACGGCCCTGGTACGCGCTCGGGGCGTTCGCGATCGTCTTCCTCCCCCTCCGCGTCACGAACCTCGTCGGCGGCACGCTGGACTGGATCCTGTACGGGGCGCTCGCCGCGGTGGTGGTCGCGGTCGCCCCCTGGCGCGCCCCTGGACGCGCGCCACAGAAGGCCGAGACCGGCACCGTGCCCCGGGCCGAGCAGGTCCGGGAACCCGAGCCCCCCGCCGCGCCCTCCCCCGAACCCACCGTCGCGCCCTCCGGCAAGCCTTCGGATGAGGTGCTCGTCGAGTGCGAGCACGTGGCACGGTACTTCGGCGGCGTGCGGGCGCTGGAGGACGTCACGCTCCAAATCCGGGCGGGCGAGCTGGTCGGGCTCGTCGGCCCCAACGGGTCGGGCAAGACGACGCTGGTCAGCCTGCTGGCGGGCACGCTGCGTCCCACCAAGGGGAGCATCCGGATCGCCGGGCGGGACATCGCCGGGCTGCCGCCGCACCGGGTCGCGCACGCGGGAGTGGCGCGGACGTACCAGATCCCGCGCCCGTTCGCCTCGATGACCGTGCGCGACAACGTCGCCATGGCGATCATGTTCGGCCGGGAGCCGCGGTCGCTGCGGCAGGCCCGGCTGGAGGCGGACGAGCACATCGGGTTCGTCGGGCTCGGGCGGCTGGCGGACGCGCCGCCCGCCGCGCTCAACCTGCACCAGCGGCAGCTTCTGGAGATCGCCCGCGCCCTGGCCACCCGGCCCCGGGTGCTGCTTCTGGACGAGGCGCTGGCCGGGCTCACCCCGGCGGAGATCGACAACGCGGTCGAGGTGGTGCGGCGCATCCAGCGCACCGGCACCGCGATCGTGATCGTCGAGCATCTGCTCCGGGTGGTCAACCAGCTCGCGACGCGCGTCGTCGTGCTCGACCGCGGGTCCTGCCTGGCCGACGGGGACCCCCGCACCGTCATGAAAGACCCCGACGTCGTACGGGCCTACCTCGGGAAGCGCGCGCATGCTTGAGATCCGGGACCTGGACGCCTTCTACGGTGACGCGCGGGCGCTCTGGGGCGTCTCCCTGGAGGTCGGGGACGGCGAGATCGTCGGCATCATCGGGCCGAACGGCGCGGGCAAGACGACACTCGTCCACGCCATCGCGCGGCTGCACACCTCCACGCGCGGCGCTGTCGTCATCGACGGCACCGACCTGGCCACGGTCCCGCCGCACCGTGTCTGCGAGCACGGCGTCGCGATCGTCCCCGAAGGGCGGCGGGTGTTCCCGCACCTGACGACGGAGGAGAACCTCTTCCTCGGCGCGTACCGCAAGGCGGCCAGGGCGCGTCACCGCGAGCAGCTGGCGAACGTGTACGACCTGTTCCCGCGGCTCGCCGAGCGGTCCGGCCAGCAGGCCGGCAGCCTGAGCGGCGGCGAGCAGCAGATGCTGGCCATCGGGCGGGCGCTCATGGCCGGGCCGCGGCTGCTCCTGCTGGACGAGCCCTCGCTGGGGCTCGCGCCGGTCGTCGTCGACGAGGTCTTCGTCGCGATCGAGGCGATCAACCGCGAGGGCGTGAGCATCCTGCTGGTCGAGCAGGACGTGGACCGCGCCCTCACCCTCGCCGCCCGCGGCTACCTGCTCATCGAGGGCAGAGTGCTGACCGAGGGACCATCGGGCAAGCTGCGGGAGAGCCAGGACGTCCAGCGCAACGTGCTGGGCATCTAACCGGGCCGGCGCGCGCCGGGACCGGTCAGCCGCACGTCGCCGCGGGTGGTGACCACGAAGACCTGCCAGTTGTAGTACGCGTAATAGGCGCGGGGGTCCTTCCTCATCTGGCGGGTGTGGCGCAACACCGCGTCGACGTAAAGCGGCGTCGGGTTGTAGGCGCGCAGTGCTCGCCGGTAGTCGCGCGGCGCCCCGGACGACTTCAGATAGTTGGCCGCGCCCATCACGGCGTCACGCGGGTCGCGGATGTCGCCGCCCAGCCCGTACCGCCGCCACGTTGCGGGCAGGAACTGCATGGGTCCCTGGGCACCGGCCCAGCTCGGCGACCGCACCCGCCCGTACCTGGTCTCCACCAGCATGATCGCCGCCAGCACCCGCCAGTCGACGCCGAACCGCTTGGCGGCGTCCCTGAAGTGCCCGAGCAGCACGCCCGCGGGCTCCGGCTCCTGGACGCGGAACCCGTCCAGGTCGTCCACCGGCCTGGTCAGGTCGAGCAGCTTGCTCACGGCGGTCACGTTGTCGCGCGTCTGGTCGGCGACCGGCCCGGACAGCCGGGCCAGCGTGCGCTTCCGGAGCCCGGGGTCCCCGGCCAGCACCCGGTAGAGCCGCTGCTGCCGCAAAGCGAGGTGGACGACGGCGGCGGGCGGGCCGGTCCGGCTCGGGTCGGCGCGCACCCACGCGTCCACCGCGGGGCCGATCGCCTGGTGGGTCCTGTTCAGGTCGCCGGCCAGGCCCTGGGGATCCTTCGCGAGCCTGCCGTTGGGCGCGGGAAGCGGCGACGCGGACGCGGAGGGCTCCGGGCTCGCCGCTCGGGCGGGCGGCGGCCCGTCACGTCCAGAGCCGTCTCCCCCGCCGCAGGCGGCCACCGCCAGGACCGCCGCGGCGGCCACGGTGGCCGTTCCTCGTCTGGACGTCCGCATCGGACCGATGGTGGCGGGTCCCGTGGACGGCGGTCAAACGGCGCTGCCCGGGGCACGGCGAAACCACCGGCCGCGACGATTGCCTCGGCGATGCCCGGGTAGCGAGTCCTCGCGTGATCGTGACGGGTTCCGGGGCGGGGGAACGGCGCCCCCATGGCCGGGGAGGACGGCGCATTCAGAGATGTCCGCGTGGCTGCCGTCGCTGGTCCTGGCACATGCCGTCGCGGCGCTCGCCGTGCCCTGGGCGCTCGGACGCCGCCGGCGGGCGATGACGCTCGCCGCCGCGGTCGTGCCGGCGGTGACCGCGGTGTGGGCGGGGACCCGCGCGGGCACGGTGCGCGACGGTCACGGCATCACGGCGCGTTTCGCGTGGGCGCCCGTCCTGGGCCTGGAGGCCGAGTTCAGGCTGGACGCCCTGGCGCTGGTGATGCTGCTGCTGGCGGGCGGCGTCGGCGCGCTGGTCCTGGTGTACTCGGCGTGGTACTTCACGCCGCGCCCGTCCAGGCTGATGATCGGCTCGCTGGTGGCGTTCGCCGGCGCGATGACCGGCCTGGTGCTCGCGGACAACCTGTTCGTCCTGTACGTGTTCTGGGAGCTGACGACGGTCAGCTCGTTCATCCTCATCGGCGCGCCCGGCCCCGAGCGGGTGGAGAACCGGCGCGCCGCCACGCAGGCGCTGCTGGTCACCACGGCGTTCGGCCTGGTCATGCTGCTCGGGTTCATCGTGCTCGGGCAGGCCGCGGGAACGTACCGGATCTCCTCGCTGCTCGCCGACCCGCCGCGCGGGTCCGCGGCCACGGCGGGCTTGGTGCTGGTGCTGCTGGGGGCGTTCGCCAAGTCCGCGCAGGTGCCGCTGCATTCCTGGCTGCCCGCGGCGATGGTGGCGCCCACGCCGGTGAGCGCCTACCTGCACGCCGCCGCCATGGTGAAGGCCGGGGTCTACCTGGTGGCCCGGCTGGCGCCGGCGTTCGCCGGCGACGGCGTCTTCCGCCCGCTGGTGATCGCCGTGGGCCTGGCGAGCCTCCTCGTCGGCGGCGTCGTCGCGCTGCGGCAGGACGATCTCAAGCGGCTGCTGGCCTACGGGACGGTGAGCCAGCTCGGCATGCTCATGGTCCTGTTCGGCGCGGGCACCCGTACGGCGGCGCTGGCCGGTGGGGCGCTGCTGCTGGCCCACGGCGTGTTCAAGGCGCCGCTGTTCATGGCGGCCGGTGTGGTGGAGCACGAGCTGGGCACCCGCAGGGCCGGGGAGCTGAGCGGGGCGGGGCGGCGCATGCCGGTGCTGGCCGTGGCCGCCGCCGCTGCCGTCGCGTCCATGATCGGGCTGCCGCCGTTCCTGGGCTACGTGGCGAAGGAGACCGCGTTCAGGGCGTTCTCCGGCGACGCCCTCGCCCTCGCCGTCCTCACCGGGCTGGTGGCGGGAGCGGTCCTCACCGTGGCCTACGGTGTCCGCTTCCTGCTGGCCGCGTTCGGCGGCGACACGGCGGACACCGCGGACACGGCGGACACGGCGGAACGGCGCGGATCGTCCGCCGGGCTCGTCGGGCCGGTGGTGGTGCTGGCGTGCGCGGGCTTCGGCCTGGGACTGTTCTCCAAGCAGGTGGGCCGGATCGTCGAGCCGTACGCCGGATCGCTCACGACCCTCCATCCCGGATACGAGCTCGCCTTGTGGCATCGACCCGGCCTGCCGCTCGCGCTGTCGGCGCTCGCCCTGGCGTCCGGTCTCGGCCTGTTCCTCGCGCTCGGCCGCGCGTTCCCCGGACGCGCGCTCCCGTCCTGGGCGCCCACCGCGCAGGGCGGCTACGACGCCGTGTACAGGGCGGTGTCGTTCACCGCCAGGGCGGTGACCCGGCGCGTTCAGGTCGGCTCGCTGCCCACCTACCTCAAGGTGATCGGCTGGACGGTGCTGGCCGTCCCCGGAGTGGCGCTGGTAAGCGGCCTGATCCGCGGGACGGAACCGTGGGGGGCCGGGCGGCTCCGGCTCTGGGACCACCCGGTTCAGCCCGTGCTGGTCGTCATTGTGATCGGCGGCGCGCTCGCCACGCAGCGCGTCCGCAGCAGGCTGTCGGCGGCGTTGCTGCTGACCGGGATCGGCTACGCCATCGGAGGGCTGTTCGTCCTGCACGGCGCCCCCGACCTGGCGCTGACGCTGCTGGTCGTGGAGACGCTGACGCTGATCATGCTGGTGCTCGCGCTGCGCAGGCTGCCCGAGCGGTTCCCGCCGCGCCGCCGCAGGCGCCTCGACCGGCTCGCCGCCGCGGCGCTCAGCGGCGGCCTCGGCGCGTTCGTGTCGCTGTTCCTGGTGGTGGCGGCGCTGAGCCGGGACGGCCGGCCCGCCGGCCCCGAGTACGCCGTTCCCGCGGGGGAAGAGGGCGCCAGGAACGTGGTCAACGTGATCCTCGTGGAGTTCCGGGCCCTCGACACCCTGGGCGAGATCACGGTCCTGGCGGTGGCGTCGTTGGGAGTGGGCGGCCTGGTGCTGACCGGAGCGCGGATCAGAGGCCATCTGAACGGCACGTCGCCGCCGAGCGCGACGGGCCGGTCCGGCGAGCCCGCCGGGGAACCGGACGCGGGCGGCGCCCGCTCCATGGCCGGTCCCCGGACCCGCTGGCTCGCCACGTCCGGCTCCCCTCCCCTCGGCGGGCGCTCGGTGCTGCTCGAAGCCACCGCGCGCCTGCTCTGCCCGGCGATCCTGGTGTTCGCCGCCTTCCTGCTGTTCGCCGGGCACGGCCAGCCGGGCGGCGGGTTCGTCGGCGGGCTGGTCGCCGGCATGGCGTTCGTCCTGCGCTACCTGAGCGGCGGGCGGCACGAGCTGGCCGTCGCCGACCCGCTGCGCTCCGGCCTGGTCATCGGCACCGGGCTGGCGATGGCGGTGGCCTCGGGCGCGATCGGCTGGGCGAGCGGAGGGGAGTTCCTGCACGGCGAGGTCCTGCACCTCACGGTGCCCGTGGTGGGCGAGGTCGAGGCGTCCACCGCCCTGATGTTCGACGTGGGGATCGCCGTCCTGGTGCTCGGCCTGGTGCTGAGGCTGCTCAGCACGCTCGGCACCGGCCTGGAGAGCCGGTCCGGCGAGCCCGCCGGCCGCCCTCCCGAGGGGGGAGGGCCGTGACCGGCGCCGCGATCTCACTGGTGATCGCCGTGGGCGTGCTGTTCGCGGTCGGGTTCGACCTGCTGCTGCAACGCTCGCTCATCCGCGTCGTGGTGGGCTTCGTCCTGCTCGGGCACGGCGCCAACCTCGCGCTGCTGCTCGCCGGCGGCGCGGGCGGCAGGGCGCCGCTGCTCGGCGGCGGGGACGACCGGCCGGCCGCCGATCCGCTGCCGCAGGCGATGGCGCTGACGGCGATCGTCATCACCTTCGGCGTCACCGCGTTCCTGCTGGCCCTGGCCTACCGCGGCGTGCTGATGCAGGACGACGACGAGGTCCGCGACGACCTGGAGGACCGCCGCGTCGGCAGGGACCGGGAGGACGAGGAATGAACGTCCTCGTCCCGCTCCCCTTCGTGCTGCCGCTGCTGGGCGCGGCCCTGGCCCTGGCGATGCGCAACCACGGCAGGGCGCTGCGCATCCTGGGCACGGTGTTCCACATCGGCGTGGTCGGTTCCACCGCGGCGCTGCTGCACGCCGTGGCACGGGACGGCGTGGTCGCCGTCCAGGTCTCCGGCCTGCCCGCCCCGCTCGGCATCACCCTGGTCGCGGACCGGCTGTCGGCGCTGCTGCTGGTGGTGTCCAGCGTGGTGCTGCTGGCGATCATGCTGTACGCGGCGGGCGAGGGCGCGGGCGGCCTCAGCGCGGAGGAGCCGGGCGTGTTCTACCCGGCCTACCTCACGCTGACCGCCGGGGTGTGCCTGGTGTTCCTCGCCGGGGACCTGTTCAACCTGTTCGTCGCCTTCGAGGTGATGCTCGCCTCCAGCTACGTGCTGCTCACCCTGACGCCCACCCGGGAGCGGATGCAGGCCGGGATGACCTACACCGTGGTCAGCCTCACCTCGTCCATCCTGTTCCTGACCGCGGTCGGCCTGGCCTACGCCGCGACGGGGACGGTGAACCTGGCCGACCTGTCCGGGCGCACGGCCGAGCTGCCGCCGGGGACGCGCTCGGCGCTGGGCCTGCTGTTCCTGGTCGTGTTCGGGATCAAGGCGGCGGTCGTGCCGATGCACCTGTGGCTGCCCGACAGCTATCCCGCGGCCCTCACCAAGATCACGGCGGTGTTCGCGGCGCTGCTGACCAAGGCGGCCGTCTACAGCCTGATCCGCGTCCAGACCCTGCTGTTCCCCCGCGACGACGCCTCGATGCCGATGCTCGCGCTGGCCGCCGCCACCATGATCGTCGGGACGCTGGGCGCTTTGGCGCAGGACGACCTGCACCGGGTGCTGTCGTTCGTCCTCGTCGCCCACATCGGGTACATGCTGTTCGGGCTGGCGCTGTTCACCGTCGCCGGGCTGGCGGGCGCGATCCTCTACCTCGTCCACCACATCGTCGTGCAGGCGACGCTGTTCCTGGTCAGCGACATCATGCAGATCGAGACCGGGGAGAAGTCGCTGCGGCGGCTCGGCGGCCTGGCCGGCGGCTCCGCGTTCACCGCGGTGCTGTTCCTGATCCCCGCGCTGAGCGTGAGCGGGATACCGCCGCTGTCCGGCTTCGTGGCGAAGCTCGCGCTGTTCCAGGCCGGGATTGGCGCCGGAGGCGCCTCGGGGCGGGCGGTCACGGGCGTCGCCGCCCTCACCGGACTGCTCACCCTGATGGCGATGACCAGGGTCTGGACGCTGGCGTTCTGGCGTCCCCGCCCGCCCGGCTCCGGCGCGTCCCCGGAGGTGCGGGAGGTCGCCCCCCGGCACGGGCTGCGCCCGATCCGGACGGTCACCGCGGCCATGGTCGGGTCCGGCCTGATGCTGGTGGTGCTGGCCGGGCCGCTCTCCGAGTGGAGCCGTGACGCCGCGCAGTCCCTGGCCGACCGGACGGCCTACCGGAACGCCGTCCTGCACGGCGGGGAGGCGCCGTGAACCGTGTCATCAGGAAGACCGCGTCCAGGCTGGCCATGGGCGCCTGGCTGGTGGCCGTGTGGCTCCTGCTGTGGGGGCGGGCCGACGGCGCCACCGTCGTGAGCGGTGTCGCCGTGGCCGCGGCCGCCTACGGCGCGGCACGGCTTCCGGCGGCGCCCGTCCTGACCCGGATCCGGCCGGTCCGGCTGGCCGAGGCGGTCCTGGAGTTCATCGCCGACCTGCTGGTGTCGAGCGTGGTCGTCGCCTGGCACGCCATCCGGGACCCGGCCCGGGTCCGGGGCGCCCTCATCGAGGTGGAGACCCGCTCCCGGTCCGAGCTGGTGCTGCTCGCCGTCACCCTGAGCCTCACCCTGCGCCCCGGCAGCGTGATCATCGACATCGACACGCGCCGGTCGACCCTGCTCGTCCACGGCCTGCCGGTCCGTGACCGGGACGAGGCCGAGGAGGTGCGGCGCAGGGTGCTCGGCACGGAGCGCAGGCTGATGCGCGCCCTGCCGTACGCGCACGACGCTGATCCCGCGAAAGGGGAAGATCGATGAACGTGGTGCATCTCGTGACCATGGCCTTGCTGAGCGCGGCGGCGCTGATGACGTCCCTGCGCCTGGTCCGCGGCCCCACCGAGTTCGACCGCATCCTGGCGGTGGACGTGCTGTCGGTCCTGCTGGTCAGCGCCATCGCCGTCTTCATGGCCGCGGGCGGCGGGCCCGCGTACGCCACGCTGACGGTGGTGATCGCGCTGCTGGGCTTCGTGGGCTCGGTCACCGCGGCCCGGCTGGCGGGCAAACGGCACGGCGCCTCATGAGCGTCGCCGACGCCGTCAGCGCCGTGCTGCTGCCGTCCGGCGCGGCCTTCTGCGCCCTGGGCGCCCTCGGCGTGCTGCGGTTCACCAACGTGCTCGCCCGGCTGCACGCGGCCACCAAGCCGCAGACGATCGGGCTGGTGCTCATCCTGATCGGCGCGGCCGTCCAGACCGGCTCGCCGGCGGCCTCGGCGACGCTGCTGCTGACGGCGGTGTTCCAGTTGCTCACCGTGCCCGTGATCGCGGAGACGATCGGGGCGGCCGCCTACCACGGCGGCGTCGTCCCGCCCGGCTCGCTGGTCCTCGACGAGGGCGGGGGCGAGGGACCCTGATGCCCGCCGCATAGGGGTTGACCTTGGATTAACCGGGTATGGGTGGCATTCGTCGTCCCCGGGGGCGGACGGAGGAGAAGCAGATCATGACGGTGAGATATCAGGAACTGCTGGAATCGGTCTCCCGCAAGGCGGATCTGGACACCGCCGACGCGCGCGAGGCGGCGGAGGCGACGGTGACCACGCTGGCCCGTACGCTTCCGCACCCCGAGCGTGACCAGTTCATGGACGTGCTGCCCGGCGAGCTGAGGAGGGACGTGCCGGAGCGCGATCCGGTGCGGCGCCTCGACCAGCGCGAGTTCGTCCAGGAGGTGTCCGCGCTCGAGGACCGCCCGCCGGAACAGGCGAGGGTGCGCGCGCAGGCCGTGCTGTCCACGCTGGCCGACCAGGAACCCGGCCTGATCGAGGACCTGCACGTCCCGGAGGACCTGCGCGAGCTGTTCGACCCTCCGCCCGCGGGCGGAGGGCTGACCGCCCCGGGAGGCGGCATGCCGCCGCTCACCGAGGACGAGGTACGGGAGGCGCTCCACGACCTTCCGCAGTGGACGGGCGACACACGGGAGCTCAGGCGCACCATCGTGCTGCCCCCGGGCGACCTCGATCGGGTCCTGGAGCGCATCCGCCTCCTCAAGGAGGAGACCCTGCACGGGCCACAGATCCGCCGGGGCGCCGACGGCGTGCAGCTGGCGCTGAGCACCTCCTCGGTCGGCCGCGTCACCGCCCTGGACGTCGACATGGCCGCCCGGCTCAACGAGCTCATCGACGAGGTCGCACCGGGCATGGCCGCGCCGCCCTCGTAGCGGGCCGCTCCGGGCCTGCGATCCCGGGGACGCGCTGAACGCGCAGGCAAAAACCACCGGCCCGCAGGTGTGGCCCGCCCCGCCGTCGGCATAACCGTGAGCATGAGCGGCAACGAGGGGCTCCGCACCGCGATCCGCAACGTCGGCTTCCCGGTCCCGGTCCTGCTGAGACGGTGGCGGGCGCAGCCGGTCGCCCTCACGATCCTCAGGCTGGTCGTGACGTCGGTGCTGGCCTACCAGCTCGCGAGGTGGCTACCCGGCTCCAGCTCCCAGCCGCTGCTCGCCCCGCTGACCGCGCTGCTGGTCTTGCAGGTCACGCTCTACCAGACCTTCCGCTACGCCTGGCAGCGGGTGGGCAGCGTGGTGGCCGGTGTGCTGGTCGCCGTCCTGCTGACGCACTCGGTGGGGTTCAGCTGGTGGAGCCTCGGCGTGGCCATCACCGTCTCCCTGGCCGCCGGGTACGCGCTGCGGCTCGGGGACTCGATCCTCGAAGTGCCGATCAGCGCCATGCTCGTCCTCTCCCTCGACACCGACGTCGCCGCGATCCAGCGGGTCATCGAGACGCTCATCGGCACGGCCGCCGGGCTGACCGCGGGCTTCGTCCACGCGCCGGTGCGGGTGGAGCCCGCCGAGTCGGCCATCGAGGAGCTCGGCACGACGATGGCGGACCTGCTTGAGGACATCGCCGCGGGCATGGGCGACGAGGAGCCCTCCCAGGAGGTGATCGGCGACTGGCTCGCCCGCAGCCGCGCGCTCGACCAGGAGATCCACCGCGTGGACGAGGCCCTGGGGCACGCCGAGGAGAGCGTGCGGCTCAACCCGAGGGGTGCGGGGCTGCTGCACAGCGTGGTGGTGATGCACGAGCGGCTGGAGGCGCTGGAGCACTGCTCGATCACCATCCGCGGGCTGGCGCGCTCGCTGGCCGACCATGTCAACGAGGTCGGGCGCGAGTACGAGGTGGACCCATCGGAGCGCGAGGCCCACGCGTCGCTGAGCGCGGCGATCCGGCGGCTCGCCTGGGCCATCCTCACCTACGGGCGGATGAGCCGGCAGCAGATCGCCACGGGGTCGAGCGACCTGGAGGAGGTCCTGGAACAGCAGCTCGCCGACGCCCGGGAGGACCGGGGCGAGCTGTCCGAGCGGCTGCGGACCGACACCGCCCACTGGCAGCTCCACGGCGAGCTGCTCGTCCACCTCGACCGGCTGCGGGACGAGCTGCAACTCTCGCAGCGGACGACGCCGGAACGCAGGCGGCGCAGGCGCAGGCCGAAGCTCCCCAAGCCACGCCGCCCTCCCCGCTTCGGCGAGTTCGGCATGGTCCTGCGCCGGTTCACCCAGATGTGGGGCCGCCCCGACGACGAGTACTGACGCCCGTTCTCCACCGTGGCGGCGGACCGACACGGACCGTGCGGTCCGTCACAAGGGAGCCGTGCCCTCACCACTCAGGCGGCGGGCGATATCCTCCCGCAGACGCGCCTTGGCGACCTTTCCTCCGGACGAGCGGGGCAGGCTGTCCACGACGACAAGGTGCTCGGGGAACCATTCCTTGGACGTGCCGCGCGCGCCGAGGTGTTCGGCCAGGTCCTCCAGCGTCAGCGTGTGCCCCGGCCGTAGGGTCACGTACACGCACACGCGCTCGCCGAACGTCGGGTCGGGCGCCGGCACGGCGGCCGCCATGGCGACGGCCGGATGGGTCCCGACCTCCTCCTCGACGGCCGGTGCGCTGATGTTCTTGCCGCCGCGGATGATGAGGTCGGACAGCCGCCCGACGACCCGGAGGTAGCCGGCGTCGTCGATCTCCACCTCGTCGGCCATCAGCATCCAGCCGTCCTCGGTGAACAGCCGCCCGTTGGCCTCGGGATCGTCCAGATATCCCAGGCAGGTCGCCGGCCCCCGGCACCCCGGCCGCCCGCGCCGGCCGGTGCCGGTGATGTCGGCCCCGGCGGCGTCGAACAGGCGCACCCGCATCTCAGGGATGATCCGCCCGGCGGTGCGCAGCCGCCGCTCCCTGTCGTCGGCCATGCTGGTGTAGCTGAGCGCCCCGGTCTCGTTCGAGCCGTAGAACTGGAGCACCCTCGCCCCAGTGCGGTCCTCGAACTCGGCCGCCCTGTGGTACGGCACGGCCTCGCCGCCGGTGAACATGCAGCGCAGCGAGGACAAATCGCGCTTCCGCCGCTCCTGCTCGTCCAGCATCATCATGAACTGGGTGCTCACGCAGCACAGCACGCTCACCCGCTCCCGCTCGACGAGGTCCAGCGCGGCGCCCGCGTCGAAGCGCTCGGTCACCACGGCCGGCACACCGAGGATCGTGGGCGTGAAATGGGAGGTCCAGAGCCCGAACCCGAACGGCGCCGGGATGACCGACATGACGACGTCGGCCGCGCTCAGCTCGCCGGCCTCCCGGGCCAGCAGGTGGAAGTAGAACCACCGGTTCTGCGTGTGCATGACGCATTTGGGCAGTCCGGTCGTCCCGGACGTGGAGTTGATCATGAAGAGGTCGTTGGGCCCGAGCCGCCGCGCCGCGACGAGCGCCTCCACCGCGGCGTCGCTCGCCACGGGCACCGGCACGCCGTCGGCCCGGGGCACGGCCTCCGGTTCCGCCGCGTAGTCGGGGACGACGACGTGATGGTCGAGGGGCAGTCCCGCCGCACGCAGGTCGTGGACGAGGTCCGCGGTCTCCCTGCCGCGGTGCCGGGCGTGGGTCACCAGCGCCTTGGCCCCCGTACGGCCGAGGATGTGGCGTACCTCCCGCTCCCCGGCGCGGGCGCCGACACCGACCGTGGTCAGGCCCGCCTTCTCGGCGGCGATGAAGGAAACGTGCACGGTGGGGCCGTCGGGAAGGAGCGTCGCGACCCTGTCGCCGGGGGCGAGGCCAAGCCCCGCGAGCGCGCCCGCGAGCGCGGACGAGGCCCGGTCATAGTCGTGCCAGCTCAGCCGCGTGTCCGTGGTCACGTAGGCCGCGGCGTCCGGACGGGCGGCCGCGTGCCGGGCGACGTGGTCGGCCAGCGTCGTCCTGCCCCACCAGCCGGCCTTCTCGTACTCCTCGATCAGGGCCGGGTCAACGGTCGTGGTCATGCGGCGTCCTCGCTATGGGCTCTGTTGTTGCTTTGATAGATATGATGCTTTCCATCTGCGGCCTGAACAGCTCATCCGGCCCGCACAGCCCGTCCGGGAAGGGACCCGCCACGGCCAGTAACCAGCTCCGCCAGCCGCGGCTGGCCCAGATGATCGCGTCCGTGCTGCGCAGCCGCATCGTCAAGGGCCAGCTCGCCGACGGTGACGCGCTGCCCCGCCAGGAGGACCTGCTGCGCGAATTCGGCGTCGGCAAGCCCGCGCTGCGCGAGGCGCTGCGGATCCTGGAGTCCGAGGGGCTGATCTCCGTGCGCCGGGGGAACCGCGGCGGCGCGATCGTCCACGTACCACGGGTCGCCAACGCCGCATACACCTTCGGCCTGGTGCTGCAGTCGCAATCGGTACGGCTGGCCGACCTCAGCGAGGCGCTCAAGCGGATCGAGCCGGTGTGCGCCGGGCTGTGCGCGGCCCGCGACGACCGCCACACGGCGGTGCTGCCGCGCCTGCGCGAGCTCCACGAGCAGATCATCGACAACCTGGACGACGAGGTCGCCTTCACCCGGCTGTCCCGCCACTTCCACGAGGAGCTGGTCGCCTCCTGCGGCAACCAGACGATGATCCTGGTCATCGGCGCGCTGGAGTCGCTGTGGTCGCGGCAGGAGGTGGACTGGGCGTCCCGGGCGAGGGCGGCCAAGGTCTTCCCCGAGCGCGAGCAGCGCCGCGCCGGCGTGCGCGCGCACGAGCGGATCCTGCAGCTCATCGAGCGCGGGGACGTCGCCGGTGTGGAGCGGCAGGTCCGCATCCACCTCGATGCCAGCCTGCTGTACGCGCTCGACACCGATGAGCAGGAGATCGTCAGGCCGGGCGACCTGCCGGACGGGGCGCCGCCGGCGTAGCGCTCCCGTTCCGCCCCCTCTTCCACCGATCCCAGACCACCGCGTACACCCCTACGCCCGGCGCTCCCTGGACTTTCACGTTCGCCATGCCCGAACTCCGACCCTTTTAGCTCCATCGTTTAAATGATAGATTGCATGAGCCCGCTCATCCATACCTCCCGGGAGGGGCCGTGAGCGAATCCGAGGACATCGTCGTGATAGCGGGAGCCGAGCTGGAGCGGCGCACGCTGGGATCTGGGCCGCCGCTGCTGTTCCTCCACGGCGAGGACGGCCATCTGTTCACCGAGCCCGTGCTGCGGGAGCTCGCCGGTCACTTCGAGGTGACCGCGCCCTCGCATCCGGGGTGGGGCCGCTCCCCGCGTTCGCGGCGCTACCGAGACATCGACGACGTCGCCTACCTCTACCTCGACCTGCTGGAGTCCATGGAGGGGCCGGTCACGCTCATGGGCGTGTCCCTCGGCGGCTGGCTGGCCTGCGAGATCGCCACGAAGTGCGAGCACAACATCGCGGCCCTGGTACTGGTGGCACCGGTCGGCCTGCGCGTCGGCGAGCCGCGCACCCGCACCTTCCTCGACATTTACGCGGTCCCGCCACAGGCCCTCAGCGCATCGCTGTACGGGGACGAGGCGCGCCGCCCCGACCTGACCGCGCTCACCGACGAGCAGTTCGGCTACCTGGCGCGCGCCCAGGAAGCGGTCGCCCACTACGCCTGGGAGCCGTACTTCCACAGCCCCACGCTGGCCGACCGGCTGCGCCGCATCACCGTCCCGACCCTGGTGGTGGGCGGCGGGCGTGACCGGTTCCTCCTGGTGGAGGGCTACCTGGAGGAATTCGCCTCCCGGCTGGGCGGCGAAGCGCGGGTGCTGACGATCCCGGACGCCGGGCACCGCGTCGAGGAGGAGGCGCCGGCCGAGCTGGCACGGGCGATCGCGGGCTTCGCGCGCCGGACCGCCTGAACGCCCGCCCGATGGATGCGAAGGGGAAGACTTCGAAGGAGAGGCCGATGTTCCGTGCCTGGGCGTTCACCGAGATGCCCTACCCGTACCTGCCGCCGGAGGACTCTTTCGAGTCGGTCCGGGTCACCCTGCCCAGCCGCCTGTACGACCCCGAGACCGGCTATCAGCTCTACCGCAAGTACCTGGACATCTACGCCGCGGCCGACGAACTCGGGCTCGAGATCATGCTCAACGAGCACCATGCCACCGCCACCTGCGTGGAACCCGCCGTGCCCCTCACGATGGCGATCCTTGCGAGGGAGACCCGGCGGGCCCGGCTGCTGGCGCTCGGCAACCCCATCGCCAACCGGCGCGATCCGGTGCGGGTCGCGGAGGAGATGGCGATGGTGGACGTCATCTCCCAGGGCCGGGCCGAGGTCGGCTTCGTCCGCGGCGTACCGCAGGAGATCTCCGCGGGCAACGTCAGCCCGGTGGACATGAAGGACCGCTTCTGGGAGGCCGCCGAGCTGATCCGCACGGCGTGGACCAGCCACGACGGCCCGTTCAACTGGGAGGGCCGGCACTTCCACCACCGGCAGGTCAACGTGTGGCCGCGGGTCTACCAGGAGCCGCACCCGCCGATCTGGGTGCCGACGCAGAGCACCTCGACCGCGGTGGAGGTGGCCGAGCGCGGCTTCACGCTCGCCACGATCCTGAACGGGCGGCGGGGCGCGCGCAAGATCTTCGATGCGTACCGGAGCCGCAGCGCCGAGTGCGGCCTGGGCGACCCGCCGCCGGGACGGTTCGCCTATCTCGGCCTGGTGTACGTCGGGGAGACCGACGAGGAGGGGTACGCCGGGGCGCGCAAGCTCCAGTGGTACCTGCGGCACAACAAGGTGCCATCGCAGTTCACCAACGTGCCGGGCTACCACGATCCCGCACTGCGGGCCTCCCTGTTGCGCAAGCAGGCGAACGGGGAGGCGATCGACAGCCCCGTCGCGCACCTGGCGGACGCGCCCGTCGAGGAGCTCACCGCGGGAGGCTACTTCTTCGCCGGCGGCCCCGACACCGTCGCCGCCCAGGTCGCCGACTTCTACGGGGCGGTCGGCGGCTTCGGCCACCTGCTGATGATGGTGCAGGCGGGGACGATGGGATACGACCTGGCGACGCGGTCGATGCGGCTGTTCGCGCGGGAGGTGCTGCCGCGGCTGCGCGAAGAGCTCGGCACTGATGCCGTCCCGGTGTCGTCCGACGGCTCGAACGCCCGCGTGCCCGCCGGTCGTTCGTGACGATGGCGTCCCCCCGGATGTCCCTGGCGCCTCGTATGAAGGTCCTCTACGACCTGATGGTCCCCATGCGGGACGGCACGGCGCTGGCGACCGACGTCTACCTGCCGGGCGACGGGGCCTTTCCCGCGCTGTTGCAACGCGTCCCGTACGGCCGGTCCAACCCCGCGATCCTGAACGGCGCGCTGGACGTGAGCCGGGCCGTGCGCCGCGGCTACGCGGTGGTGGTCCAGGACTGCCGCGGACGGTTCGGGTCGGAGGGCGTGTTCACCCCGTTCGCGCATGAGGCGGAGGACGGAGCCGACACCATCCGGTGGATCACCGCGCAGGACTGGTGCGCGGGCGAGGTCGGCATGTTCGGCCGTTCCTACTCCGGCCTGCTGCAATGGCACACCGCCGGGGAGGGCCCGCCGGGACTCGCCGCCATCGCGCCGATGTTCTCGGGCGCCGACGTCCTCCACGGGTGGCTGGCGCCGCAGGGGGTGCTCGAATGGGGCTTCGCGGTCCTGTGGAGCATCCGCCATCTGGCTCCCGACCTGCTGGCACGCGACGGGCAACCGCTGCACGGCCTGCTGGACATGATCGACGACATCGACGAGGTGCTCTTCGAGCGTCCGGGCGACGACAGGCTCGACCGGATGCGGGAGCGCCTGCCGTTCCTCGACGACTGGCTGGATCCGCGGCGGCGGGACGACGTGCTGGCCGCGCATGCGCCCGACCCGGCGCGGATCGACGTTCCGGTACTGCTCATCGCGGGCTGGTTCGACCTGTTCCTGAGCGGCTGCCTGGACTCGTACGCCAGGCTCGGACGTGAGACGGCGCGCGAGCTGGTGATCGGCCCGTGGGCGCACGGCGGCACCGGGCCGGGAGTGTTCCCCGAGCGCGACTTCGGCGTGCGTGCGAGCGCCGATGCCGCGCGGCTGACCGACCGGCAGCTCGACTGGTTCGACCGGTGGCTGCGCGAGGAGGACGAGCCGCCGCGGCCCGCACCCGCGGTCACCTACTTCCAGACCGGCGCCGACCGGTGGCGCCACGACGAGACCTGGCCTCCCCGCCAGGCGTCCGCCCTCGACCTGTATCTGGTGCCGGGCGCGCTGGAGGACCGGCCGCCGGAGGCCACCGGTACCGTACGGCTGCGCTACGACGAGGCCGATCCGGTGCCCACGGTCGGCGGCCCGACGTTCCTGCCCGGACTGGAGATCGCGGCGAACGCCGGACCGCGGGACCAGTCGCGGTTGCTCGGCCGGGACGACGTGTGCCGCTTCGTCACCGAGCCGCTGGACCGGGAGCTTGACGTGGCGGGCGGGGTCGTCCTGACCGTGTGCGCCCGCCCGCCCCTGCCCGGCATGTCCTTCTGCGCGCGCCTGGTCGAGGTGAGCGCCTCGGGCCGGGCCATGTTGCTCACCGAGGCCGCCGCGCGTCTCCCCGGCGCCGGCGGGCCGCGGCTCGTGCGGCTCGACCTGGGGGCGCTGGCGCACCGGTTCGCCGCCCACAGCCGGATCGGGGTGTTCCTCGCGGCCACCGGCCATCCGCGGTACCGGCGCTGGGTCACCGAGGACGTGCCGGAGGCGCCGCGCACCGGGGAGATCGAGATCGTCTGCGGCGACGAGCGGGCACCGTCACGGCTCGTCCTCCCTGTTCCGAAGGAGGCGGAATGATCGTTATGGTGGGCCTCGGCAATCTGGGCCTGGCCCTGGGCGGGCGGCTCGTCGAGTGCGGGCATGACGTATGCGGGGTCGACCTCGCCGAGGCCCGGCGCTCCGCATGGGCGGAGCTGACCGGACGCACCGCCGCGCCGTCCTTGGACGAGGTGGACTGGGCGCAGGCCGACCGGGTCTTCGTCGTCGTCCGGCTCACCGAGCAGGCGGCGGCGGTGCTCGACCGGCTGGCGGCCGAGCCGGGCAAACGCACCTGCTTCGTGGTGACGACGCTCGACCCGTCGTTCGCCGGGGCTCTCGGCGACCACGCGCGGCCGGGTCTGCGGATCGTGGAGCTGCCGGTGTCGGGCGGGGCCGCCGGCGCCTCCGGCGGCACGCTCACCGCGATGGCGGCGGGGCCGCTGTCCGACGCCGACGCGCGCCTGCTGACCACCACGCTCGCCGCGCGCCTGGTGACCTTCGACGCCTACGGCGAGCCGACGCTGGCCAAGCTGTTCAACAACGTGACCGGCGCGTACAACGCGCTGGTGCTCGCCGAGATGCTGCTGCTCGCCGAGCGCGCCGGGGTGGATCCGCGGCGCCTGCACCAGGTGCTG
This sequence comes from Actinomadura sp. SCN-SB, assembly GCF_043906805.1. Taxonomy (NCBI): domain Bacteria; kingdom Bacillati; phylum Actinomycetota; class Actinomycetes; order Streptosporangiales; family Thermomonosporaceae; genus Actinomadura; species Actinomadura sp. SCN-SB. The sequence continues at coordinate 83,246 of NZ_JBIMPP010000004.1, forward strand.
CTCACCTCGTCCGGCGGAAGCTGGATGGCGGCGGGCTTCGCCGATCTGCTCGACGACCTGCTGGACAAGGACGTCCGGCTGCTCCGCGCTCATCTCGCTCATCTCGGCGGGCTGCCCGGCCTCTCACTCGGCACCGGCCTGCCGGAACGGCTGGCGGCCGCGCGCCGTCTGCTGGGCTGACCCTGGACGGCAAACATATCTATCGTTTTACTGATGAAGGAGAGGAGCCCTCTTCATGCCCAGCCTTGACGAACTGGAGAAGAACACCGGGTTCACCACCGCGGTGAAGGGCAAGGTCACCTTCCTGCCCGAGCCGGACCGGCAGGAGCGCGCCTACACCGTCATCTCCGTCGACGACCACATCGTCGAGCCGCCGGACACCTTCGAGGGCCGGCTGCCCGCCAAGTTCGCCGACCGCGCGCCCCGCATCGTCGACAAGGACGGCGCGCACGTCTGGGTGTACGACGGGCAGGACATCCCCAACGTCGGGTTCAACGCCGTGGTCGGCCGTCCCGTCGAGGAGTACAGCTTCGAGCCCGCCCGCTTCGAGCACATGCGGCGGGGCGCCTGGGACATCCATCACCGGATCAAGGACATGGACCTCTCGGGCGTCTACGCCTCGCTGTGCTTCCCCTCGTTCCTGCCGGGCTTCGCAGGGCAGCGCCTCCAGCTCACGACGAAGGACCCGGAGCTCGCGCTGGCCGCGGTACGGGCATGGAACGACTGGCACCTGGAAGAGTGGTGCGGCGCCTACCCGGACCGCATGATCCCGTGCCAGCTTCCCTACCTCCTGGATCCGGAGGTCGGCGCACAGGAGATCTACCGCAACGCCGAGCGCGGATTCAAGGCGGTCACGTTCTCCGAGGGACCGCACGCGCTCGGCCTGCCGACCCTGCACTCCGGCCATTGGGACCCCATCATGCGGGCGTGCGCGGAGACGCAGACCGTCGTCAACCTTCACATCGGATCGTCCGGCACGTCCCCTGGCACCTCCGACGACGCCCCGCCCGATGTGGTCGGCGTGCTGTTCTTCGCGTACGCGATGTACGCCGCCGTCGACTGGCTGTACTCGCTGATCCCCGTGCGCTATCCCGACATCAGGATCTGCCTGTCGGAGGGCGGCATCGGCTGGGTTCCCGGGCTGCTCGACCGGCTCGACCACATGCTCGGCTACCACCGCATGTACGGGACGTGGGAGGGCATCCAGCTCACACCGGCGGAGGTGCTCAAGCGCAACTTCTGGTTCTGCGCCGTGGAGGACCCGACGACGTTCGCGCTGCGCGACCGGATCGGCGTCGACCACATCCTCGTCGAGCAGGACTACCCCCACTGCGACTCCACCTGGCCGTATACCCAGCGGGTGCTGGCCGAGGAGATCGGCACCCTCCCGCCCGCCGACATCCGCAAGATCACCTGGGAGAACGCCGCCGGCCTCTACCGGCACCCGGTCCCGGCCGAGGTCGCCGCCGACCCGAACGCGTACTAGAGGAGGTCCGGGGTGATCTCGCCGGGCGAGGTCACCCCGCACAACCGCATCGCGCCCACCAGTTCGCTTGTCAGGTCGTCCAGCAGAGCGCGGACGCCGTCCGCGCCGCCGGTCGCCAGCGCCCACAGGACCGGCCGCCCGACGAGCACGGCCCGCGCCCCGAGCGCGAGCGCCTTGAGCACGTCGGTTCCCGACCGGACGCCACCGTCGACCAGCACCTCCGCCCTGCCCTGGACGGCGTCCACCACCTCGCGCAGCGCGTCCGCCGAGGCCACCGCGGTATCGAGCTGGCGTCCCCCGTGGTTGGAGACGATCACGCCGCGCGCGCCGGCGTCCACGCACGCGACCGCGTCGTCGCCCCGCAGCACGCCCTTGACGGCGACCGGCAGGCCGCCCACCTCTGCCACCCAGGCCAGGTCGCCGGGGGTCACGGTGTCGTCAAGGTCGGTCGAGTAGGCCGACAGCGACGCGTCCGCCAGGTTGGCGGCCCGCAGGTCGCCGGCCGGCAACCGGTAGCCGTTGCGTCTGTCCCGCGGACGGTCGCCGACCGCCGCGGCGTCGACGGTCACCACGACGCCCTGGTAACCGGACGCGGCCGCGCGCCGTACCAGCTCGGCGGTCAGCCGGCGGTCACGGAGCACGTAGAGCTGGAACCAGCGCGGCGCCGGTGGTGTGTGCGCGGCGATCTCCTCCAGGGAGACGGTGGAGTACGTCGACACCATCATCCCCGCCCCCGCGGCGGCCGCGCCCGCGGCGGTGGCCAGCTCGCCCTCGGGATGCGCGAGGCGCTGCATGCCCGCGGGCGCGACCAGCACCGGCGTGCGGACCCGGTGCCCGAGCACGTCGGTGGCCGGCGACACCGACGACACGTCGCGCATCGTCCTGGGGCGCAGCCGGAGCCGACGCCACGCCCGCAGGTTGTCCTCCACCGTGCGTTCCTCGCCCGCGCCGCCCGCGTAGTAGTCGTAGACCGCCGGATGCAGCGCGAAGGCCGCCCGGCGCTCCAGGTCACGCAGATCCATCGGCCGCTCAGCCCTGCGTGAACCGGGTGAACCAGTCCGTCCGCACCCGCCGGGTAAGCCGCACGTCGACCAGCACGGGACGCTCCGGGCGCCGCAGCCGAGGAGCCAGCTCCTCCAGTTCCCGGACGGAGCCGATCGAGTACCCGTCACCGCCCATCGCCCGCGCCACGCCCGCGAAATCCGGCCGGTCGAACTCGGCCAGCCCCGTCGGGATCCCCTGTCGGATCATGTTGTGGTACTCGAAGCCGTACGCGCCGTCGTTCATCGCGATCACGACGACCGCGAGCCCGCACCGCACCGCGGTGTCGAACTCGGCCAGCGACATCATCAGCCCGCCGTCCCCGACGACGGCCGCGACCACCCGGCCGGGACGGGCGTGCGCGGCGCCGATCGCGGCACCTAGGCCGAGCCCGATCGAGCCGAACCCGAGCGGGTAGACCAGGTGCGAGGGCTCGGGTACCCGGATCATCCGGACCGGCTCGGACAGCGCGGCGTGCCCGCCGTCCACGACGAGGATCCGTTCCTTCGGCAGCACCCGGTCCAGGGCCAGCGCCACCGATCGCGGGTCGGCGCCGGTCTCGTCGCTCTCGTCGGTGAACCCGTCCTCAGGGGAGCGGGACGCGAGCCGGCCGGCGAGCTCCGGTGCGCGCCAGCCCGCGCGGTGCACGCCGTCCGCGCGCAGCCTGGCGAGGAGGCGTTCGGCGATCCGCCTCGCATCGCCGACCAGCGCCACCTCGGCGGGCCGGTGCGTTCCGATCGCCGCCGCGTCGGTGTCGCAGTGGACGACCTGCGCCTTGCCGTACAGGGCCCCGTTGTCGGTGGTGAACGGATTGAACGACGCGCCGAACACGAGCACGCAATCGGCCCGTGTCAACAGGTCGCGGGCGAGGCCATCGGCGAAGCCGCCGCTGATGCCCACCGCGTACGGCTCTCCCGCGAAGTACTCGGTCGCGAGCAGGGTGGTGGCGAGCAGCGCCCCGAGCCGGTCGGCCAGTTCGACGAGGGCCTCGCGGGCGCCCGAGCGGACCGCGCCGCGCCCGGCGAGCACGACCACCCGCCGCGCCGACAGAGCCAACGCGACGGCCGCGCCGATCTCCGCTTCGCCGCACTCCGCCGTCGCTTCCTCCCCTCGGACGCCTTCCCGTGATGGAGCCTCCGCGGGAAGGCGTACGGGCACGTCGAGCACGACGGGGCGGCGCTCGGAGCGGGCGCGGGCGAACGCCTCGGCCGTGTCCGCCTGAGCGGTCGCGGTGGAACGCACGGAGACGAACGCCGCCTCCGCCGCGCCGGCCAGCCGCGCCTGGTCGAGCGCCTGCGGATGCCATGGGACGCCGGGATCGGTGTCGGCGGTCACGAGCACGAGCGGGGTCCGGCTGCGCGCGGCCTCCACCAGCGGTGTCACGGTGTTGGTCAGTCCGGGGCCGTGGGTCGCCGTGGCCACGCCGACCTCACCGGACACCCGCGCGTACCCGTCGGCGGCGAGCACGCCGCCGTCCTCCCGCGCGGTCGCGACGTGACGGCCGCCGTGGCGGCGGGTCAGGGCGTCCAGGAACGCCAGGTTGCCGTCGCCCAGCACGCCGAACACCGGCCCGTCCGTCTCCGCCGCGACCACCCTGGCCACGGCGCCCGACGCGTCGGTCATGCCGTGCGCTCCGCGTCGCCCTCGTCCAGCCAGGCGAACAGGTCGGGGTCCGAGACCCGCAGCCGCCGCAGCTGAGCGGCCCAGGTGTTGCGGCGGAAGTACTGCTCATAGAGCGACTTGGCCTGCATCACCTGGGGAAGCGGGATCTCCTGCCCGCCCGCCGCCACGGCGTCCAGGTGGATCTTCGCCGCCTTCTCCAGCGTCATCGCGTCCACCGTGGCCTCTTCCAGGTCGGGCGCGGCGATGAGGATCCCGTGGTTGCGCATGTGCAGCACCCGCTTGTCGCCCAGCGCCGCCGCCATCCGCTTGCCCTCCACCTGGGGCTGGACGCCGTCGTCGGCGTACCACGCCTGCTCGTTGTGGAACAGCGTGCTGACCTCGTTGTACATGCCGACCGGGCGTCCCGTCGTGGTGACGACGGCCGCGTAGTGGGAGTGGGTGTGGACGATCGAGCCGACGTCCGGCCGCTCCCGGTAGATCGCCGCGTGGAACTGCACCGCGGGTGACGCCTCCCAATCCCCTTCGAGCACCTCGAGATCGAAGGACAGCTTGATGACCCGGTCGGGCGTGGTCTCGTCGAAGTACTCGAAGGGGGTGATCCAGAACGCGTCCGCGCCGGGCGCCCGGGCGCTCACATGACCCGCGACGCCGCTGTCGCAGCCCTCGCGGTAGAGCATCCGCCGAGCCGCGGCGATCTTGAATCTGGGGTCGTCCACACGCATGTCGCTGCCTCCCTGCCGATCCTCCGGCTAGTCCTCCACCGCCTCCAGCGAGCGATGGCCGAGGTAGGAGTCGATCAGTGCCTCCCGGTCGCCCAGCTCGGCGGAGTCGCCGCGCAGCACGATCTCGCCCTGTACGAGCACGCACGCCGAGTCGCAGATCTCCAGCGCGGCGGTGGAGTTCTGCTCGACGAGCAGCATCGGGACGTCGATCTCGCGCAGCGCCGCGAAGACCTCCTGCGTCACTCGTGGGGCCAGGCCCAGGGACGGCTCGTCGAGCAGCAGCAGCCGGGGCGCCGCGACCAGAGCGCGGCCGAGGGCGACCATCTGCTGCTCGCCCCCGGACAGTGCCCAGCCCGGACGGCGGCGGAGCGGGACCAGGGCGGGCAGCAGGTCGTAGACGTCCAAGAGCGAGTAGCCGCCGGTGCGGCCGGCCCGTGCCGTCAGCCCCACCTGGAGGTTCTCGTGCACGGTGAGCGTGCCGAACACGCGCCGGCCCTCCGGTATGTGGATCAGGCCCGACTTGGCGACCTTGTCGGGCGGGACGGTGCGCAGGTCCCGGCCGTCGAACACGATCGACCCCTCGTACGGGACCAGGCCGGAGATCGCCCACAAAGTGGAGGTCTTGCCCGCGCCGTTCGGGCCGAGCAGCGCCAGCGACCCACCGTCGCCGAGCGACAGGTCGATCCCGTCGACGACCCGGGTGCCCTCGTAGGCGATGACGAGCGAGGTGACTTCGAGCATCAGGCGCTCCCCAGGTATGCCTCGACGACGGCCTGGTCCGCGAACACCTCGTCGGGCGCGCCGTCGGCGATGACCTGGCCGAGCCGGAGGACGATGATCCGGCCGCACAGCCGGCGCAGGAAGTCGATCTTGTGGTCGACCACCAGCAGCGTCATCCCGTCCTCGCGCAGGCCGCGCAGCAGCCGCAGCAGGTTCTCGGTCTCGGCCTGGTTGAGCCCGGCGGACGGCTCGTCCATCACCAGGATGCGCGGCTCGCCCGCGATCGCCCGTGCGATCTCCAGATACCGGTGCTGGCCGTAGGACAGCCCGGCGGCCGGACGGGTGGCGAGCGCTTCGAGTCCCACCCGCTGGAGCGCCGCATGGCCGCGCTCGATGCGGCGCAGATCGGCCCGCCACATGCGGGGCCGCGTGAACAGCGCGCCGAGCATGCCACCGGCCGCCCGCGAAGGTGTCGAGAGCAGGACGTTCTCGATGCAGGACAGCTCCAGGAAGGTCTGCGGGGTCTGGAAGGTGCGCAGCAAGCCCGCCGCCCGTACCCGGTCGGGACGGCCCAGCCGCAGCGGCCGATCGTCGATCCACAAGGCGCCGCTGGCGCGGTTCAGCCCGCAGATCGCGTTGAGCAGCGTGCTCTTCCCCGAGCCGTTCGGGCCGACGACGCCGATCGTCTCGCCCGGCCGCACGGCGAACGAGACGCCGTCGACGGCGACGACCCCGCCGAACCTGACCGAGACCTCACTCGCGCGGAGCACGCCGCAGCACCCCCTTCGGCAGCCTGTCCCACAGCGTGGAGGCCGCCCCGACGATCCCCTGCGGGAGGACGACGATCGTGACCAGCAGCAGCATCGAGAAGACCACGTCCTCATAGGTCTTGACCGGCCGCAGCAGCTCGGGCAGCCAGGTGATGAAGAACGCCCCGACGACCGCGCCCCACATCGAGCCGAGCCCGCCCAGCAGGATCATCAGGTACAGGTTGATGGCCACCCCCACGCCGAACGTCTCCGGCGCGATGAAGCCGAGCGTGTGCGCCTGCAGCGAGCCCGCCGCCCCGGCCAGCGCCGAGCCGAACGCGAAGATCGTCACGGCGATGGTCCGCACCCGGACGCCGTTGGCCCTGGCGACCTCGGGATTCTCCTTGGCGGCCAGCGCGTCCCGGCGCAGCGGCGAACGCTCGATCAGCGCACCCATCACCAGCACGGCGCACATCACGGCGAGCAGCAGCCAGAAGAGCGCGCCCTCGGTCTCGAAGTACCTGCCGAAGAGCCGTGGCCGGTCCATTCCGGAGACCAGCCCGGCCTCCTCGCCGGCGAAGAACGTCACGTTCCTGAGCACCAGGGTCATCAGCTCGGCGAAGGCCAGCGCGCCGATCGCGAAGTACAGGTGGCGGGCGCGGCTCAGCAGCGCGCCCAGCACGGCCGCGGACAGGAACGCGACCGCCACGCCCACCACGAAGCCCAGCAGGAACCCGTTCTCACCCGCCACCTTCGCCGAGGTGTACGCGCCGATCCCCATGAACGCGGCCTGTGAGAACGCGAACAGTCCGCCCACCGAGTACGCGAAGTAGAGCCCGACCGCGGCGATCGCGTAGATGAGCGCCGTGTTGAGCACGGCGACGCGGGCGATGTTCTCCGACCACAGCGTCGCGGCACCGGCCGCCACCACGACGAACACCAGGATCGGGACGAGCGGGCGCCGCTGGTAGATCGGCGGCGCGTACCCGGGCAGCACGACCCGGACCCGTGCCGGCAGCCGGCGGGCGGGCGACCCCCCGGGCACCGTCCGCTCGGGCTTGACCTCCACGGCTCCGTCTCCGGCGGCGGACCCCTGGACGCCCATGGCTTCGCCCGAAGGGCGGTCAAAGCCGGGCACGGGTGGCACCTCCCAGCAGCCCCTCCGGGCGCAGCGCGATGACCAGCAGGATCGCGATGAACGGGAACGCCGCCCGCATGTTGCCCGAGATGTAGCCACCGCCCAGTTGCTCGACCAGGCCGAGCGTCAGGGCGCCCGCCACGACACCGCTCAACCGGCCGAAGCCGCCGATGATCGCGGCGCCGAACGCGAACAGCATCGGTGTGAACCCGATGTCGGGGGTCAGCGCGGAGAACGGCGCGAGCAGCACCCCGGCGAGCCCCGCCATGGCGCTGGCCAGCGCGAAGGTGATCATGGAGAGCCGGTTGACGGCGATGCCCTGCAGCAGCGCCGCGTTCCGGTCGGCCGCCAGCGCCCTGACCTGCCGGCCGAACTGGGTGCGGCCGAACAGCAGCGCGAGCGCGGCGACGGCGACCCCGGTGGTCACCACCGAGAACAGCGCGTGATGGGAGATCACCGCGCCGAACACCTCGGTGGAGCCGTACCCGAACGGGCTGGGCAGCCTGCGCGCGTCCGGCCCGTACCAGAGCAGGATGAGCCCCTGGATCGCGAAGCCGCCCGCCAGCGTGGAGAGCAGGACGACATCAGGTGATCGTTTGCGCAGCGGCGCGTACGCGACACGTTCGAGCGCGAGCCCCGCCACCGCCAGCGCGGCGACCGCCAGCAGATAGCTGAGGACGAGGGGGAGGCCCACGTCGGAGACGCTCCAGAAGCACACGTACCCGGCCAGCGCGACCAGCCCGAACTGCGCCACGCTGACGATCCCGGTCGCCTTGTAGATGATGAGGATGCCGAGCGAGACGAGCGTGTAGATCGCGCCGAGCGCGAGCCCGCTGAAGACGAGCGCGATGAACCGGTCCATCGGGCGTCCGCGGCCTAACCCTTGCCGGCCAGGTCGCCGGCGCCGAACTTGCGAACGCTCTTCTGCTGCCCACCGGCGAAGGAGACGATGACCGCCTCGTTCATCATCTCGTGGTCGGCGTCGGACTTGTAGGCCAGCGCGCACATGCCCTTGGTGTGGTTGATCGTGCCCAGCGCCTTGCCGACCGCGTCGGGCTTGGTCGACTGGGCCTGCTCCATGGCGGCCTTGAGCATGAAGATCGCGTCGTAGACGCCGGCGGCGCCGTAGTCGGCCACGTCGCCGTACTTCTTCTGGTAGCGCTGCGCCCAGTCCCTGACGTACTGCCGCTCGTCGGCCGGCGGGTTGCACAACTGGACGCCGTAGACCTTCTCCATCGCCTCGGGCGGGACGAGCTTGCGGGTGTCGAGGATGCTCGTGGCCGGGCCGCCCAGGTACGGCACCTTGATGCCGTTCTGGAACGACTGCCGCACGCCCACCGCCATCTGGTTCGGGTAGGACCAGTCGACGATGGCGTCGGCCGGCCTCATCGACAGCACCTCGGCGGTGAGGTCCTTGACGTCGTACGGGTAGAGCTTGGGCGGCAGCGTGGTCACGCCCGCGCCCTTGAGATGCCGCTCGAACCGCGGCATCGCGGTGATCCCGTAGTCGATCTTGAGGCCCATCAGCCCGACGGTCTTCGGCTTGACGTCCTGGACCACGAACATCGAGCCGGCGTAGATGAGCTTCTCCATCCGGGTCATCACCCGGTAGGTGTTGGGGTGCCCGCCCTCCTCGTTCAGGCTGGTCGCGGTGGACACGCCCATGCTCATGAACGGGATGTCGGCCCGCTGCAGGATCTTCGCGGCCGCCTTGAACTCGATCGAGGACGGCAGGCCGATGGCGGCGTCCACCTTGTCGGCGACCGCGAGCCTGGCGGCCTGCGCGGACTTGGCCGGATCGATGGCGGTGTCGTACTCCTTCAGCACCACCTTGCGACCCATGATCCCGCCGGCGGCGTTGACCTCCTCGACCGCCATCCGGGTGCCGTCGATGTAGTTCTTCAGCACGTTGCCGCCGGTCATCGGCTCCAGCGACGCGATCACGATGGGATCGTCCGCGCCGCCCGTGCCGCCGCCCTCCCCGCACCCGGTGGCCAGCAGCGCGATCCCGCCCGCGAGGGCGATCAGCGAGCGGGCGCCGCGTGCACGCGCGAACCCTTGACCTGGACGGGTGGGGCGCATGGTCGCCTCCAAGGGATCAATTGAAGCTATCGTATATACATTAGAGCTAAAAGTAGGACCGCCAAGGGCATGGGTCAAGGGATCATCGGCCGGGATCGCGAGTCGCTGCGATGTGCCGCGCCATGTTCCGTCGCGCCGCGACCCGCCACCGGATCGCGGGCCGCCGGCTACAGTCCGCCGCGGTCGTGTCTGGACGCCATCACGCGCCCCGGAGCCTTCAGGATCGACGCGTCGATCGTGCGCCCGGCGTCCTCGGGGGCCGAGTAGAACTGGTCCGGGTCGAAATGGGCATGCGCCAGCCGACCGGCCTCCTCGGCCGCGCCGTCCGCGATCAGGTCGGTGATGCGCTCGTGCACCTCAAGGCCACGCAGCCGGTAGTCCCGGTCGGGAAAGGTCCCGGCCCGCTTCGACGTCGTCGCCCAGTCCTGGACGTGGGCGAGCCACAGCGCCTCCACCGACCCGGAGATCAATCGCAGCGTCGTGTTCCCGCAGCGGGCGACCAGGCCCCGATGGAAGTCGGCCATCGCGTCCACGTACACCAGCACGTCGTCGAGCATTTCGCGGGCACGCTCGTTAGCCTCGCGCAGATAAGGCACGACCTCCGTCGCACGGTCGTCCCTTCGCGCGCACAACTCGGCGCAGGTGCCCTCAAGTTCCCTCAACGCGCTGCCCACGTCGTCCAGGGTGGCCTGTTGCGCCTGCAACACAAGGCTGAGGCTGTAGGCGGCATGCCTGGCCTGCGGACGGTGGACGTAGGCGCCGCCGACGTTCCCCCTGCGGACGGTGATCAGGCCCTCGGCCTCCAGAATCCGCAGCGCCTCCCGCAGCGACGGCTTGCTGATCTTGAATTCCGCCAGCAGGCTGTCCTGGTTGGGCAGCAGCGCACCGTCGGGCAGCCGCCCGGTGAGGATGCGCCGCCGCAGCTTGTCGGCGATCAGCTCGGCGAGCCGCGGCTGGTGCAGCGGGGTCGATGGCTCGGTGGACATGACGCTCCGTCGCGCTCGGAGGTGGACCCTCCGACCGTACTCGGTACGAGGACCGGATCAGCATGAGGTAAGGGGGGCGTCGTCCGTCTAGGCTGGTGGTGTCATGGCTGGTGCGGAGCTTGTGGTGCTGGGGGCGGGGCCGGCGGGACTCGCCGCGGCGTGGCGGGCCGCTCGGCGCGGTGTCTCCGTCGTGGTGCTCGAACGCGCCGATCGGGTCGGCGGCATGGCCGGGAGCTTCGAGGTGGCCGGGGTACGGGTCGACCACGGCAGCCATCGGCTGCATCCGGCCACGCCTCCATCGCTGCTGGCCGAGTTACGCGGGCTGCTCGGGGACGACTTGCAGCTCAGGCCGCGCAACGGGAGGCTGCGGCTCGGTGGCCGGTGGATCGGGTTCCCGCTGCGGTTCGGGGAGCTGGCGGCGGCGCTGCCGCGAGGGATGGTCGTCCGGGCCGGTATGGAGGCCGTGCTGGCGCCATTGCGGCGGCCGCGTTCCGACACCTACGCCGAGGTGCTGCGTGCGGGGCTCGGGCGCACGCTCTACGAGTCGATGTACGCGCCTTACGCGGTGAAGCTGTGGGGTCTGGACGGCGACGACATCGACGGCGATCAGGCGCGTAAGAGGGTCACCGCCGACACCGCCTGGAAGGTGGCCCGCCGGGTCCTCGCACGCCCGTCCGACGGGCGGGGCCGGGTCTTCTACTATCCGCGTCGCGGGTTCGGCCAGATCGTGGAGGCGCTGGCGGACGCCGCGGCCGGCGCGGGCGCGGACGTCCGTCTCGGCACGGAGGTCACGGAGGTCGCGCCGGGCCGGGTGCGGACCGGGTCCGGGGACGAGATCGAGGCGGGGCGGGTGTTCTCCACGATCCCGTTGCCGGTGCTGGCGCGGGTGAGCCGTCCCGAGCCGTCCGAGGCGCTGGCGGACGCCGCGCGGCTGCGGTTCCGTGCCATGGTCCTGGTGTACGCGGTCCACGAAGGGGGCCGGTGGACGGGTTTCGACGCCCACTACCTGCCCGGACCCGAGACGCCGGTGACACGGGTGTCGGAACCCGCCAACTATCGCCTGAGCAGCGATGACCCCGCCGACCGCAGCGTGCTGTGCTTCGAGATCCCTTGCGAGGCGGGCGACTCCCTCTGGAACGCCGGTGAGGACGAGGTGGCGACGCTGGTCCACGAGCTGACGGCCCGGCACGGCCTGCCGCCGGTGCGGCTCGGCGGGTTGGAGGTGCGGCGCCTCCCGCACGTCTATCCCGTGTACGAGCGGGGCTATCGCGCGTACCTGGAGGGCCTGGACCGCTGGGCCTCCGGGCTGGACGGGGTGACGACCTTCGGGCGCCTGGGGTTGTTCGCCCATGACAACACCCACCACGCCCTGACCATGGGGTTCGACGCCGCCGACGCGCTGGGACCCGCGGGCTTCGACGCCGCGGCCTGGTCGCGGGCCCGGGAACGGTTCGCCGCCCACGTCGTCGAGGATTAGCGCTCCGAGGGGTAGAACAGGGGCTCGCCGGTGACGGTGATGCCCACGCGGTCGCCCGGACGGTGCCTGACGTGCCCGTACGAGCGGGAGCGGATGCGGGTGGGCAGGTCCTCGACGGCGACCGTCACCACGGCGTCGTGGCCGAAGTACTCGACGCGCTCGACCCGGCCGGACAGGGCGGCGCCGTCGCCGTTGAGCACGATCTGCTCGGGACGCAGCGCGACGCGCCCGCTGCGGGCGCCGGTGGCGCGGACGGCGCGGGCGGGCAGCCGTCCCAGCGGGCAGGTCACCATGCCGTCGTCGATCTCGGCGTCGAGCACCACGGTCTCGCCGACGAAGGCCGCCACCTCCAGGTCGACGGGCGACTCGTACACTTCGAGCGGCGGCCCGGCCTGCGGGATGCGGCCGTCGCGCATGACGGCCACGACATCGGCCACGGACAGCGCCTCCTCCTGGTCGTGCGTGACGAGCACCGCCGTCGCGCCGACCCGTTGGAGCGCGTCGCGCACGTCGTCGCGCACGCTTCCGCGCAGGGCGCGGTCGAGCGCGTTGAACGGCTCGTCCAGCAGCACGAGTTCGGGTTCGGGCGCGAGCGCGCGGGCGAGGGCGACCCGCTGCCGCTGGCCTCCGGACAGCTCCGCGGGCATCCGGTCCTGGAACCCGTCCAGGCCCACCAGGGTGAGCATGGCGGCGACGCGGTCGGCGCGGCCCGCGCGGGGCAGGCCGAAGCCGACGTTGCCCGCGACCGTGCGGTGCGGGAACAGCGCGCCCTCCTGCGGGACGATGCCGACCCGGCGGCGCTCGGGCGGTTCGGCCACCACTTCGCGTCCGGCGAGGGTGATCGTGCCTGCGTCGGGGGCCTCGAAGCCGGCGATGATGCGCAGGAGCGTCGTCTTCCCGCAGCCGGAGGGGCCGAGGAGCGCGGCGATCTGCCCTCGTTCCACCGTGAGGTCGATGCCGCGCAGTACGTGGGTCGTCCCGAACGCCTTGGTCACACCGTGGACGCCGAGCTGGATCACAGGGTCACCCCGTTCTTGCCGAGCCGTTGGGCGAGCAGATAACCGGGCAGGGCCGCGAGCAGCATGAGCAGGGCGGCGTAGGGCGCGGCGGCCGCGTACGCACCCGAGCCGGTCTCCGTCCACAGCTGCGTCGCCAGGGTCTCCGTGCCCGTGGGACGCAGCAGGAGGGTGGCCGGGAGTTCTTTCATGCAGGTCAGGAACACCAGAGCGGCACCGGCCCCGATCCCGGGGACGGCCAGCGGCAGCGTCACCTCGCGCAGCACGCCGAGCGGGCGGCGTCCGAGCGACCGGGCGACGTCCTCCAGGATCGGCGGCGACTGCAGCACCGACGCCCGTACCGCGCCGACGACCGCGGGCAGGAACAGCACCGCGTACGCGAGCAGCAGCAGGGGCGTGCGCTGGTAGAGCGGGTAGGCGAAGCGGACCGCGAAGAACACGAAGGCGAGCGCGATGACGATGCCGGGCAGCGCGTGCCCGACGTACGTGGCCTGTTCCAGCATCCGTACCGGACGGCTGCGCCTGCGGGCGACGAGGATCCCGACCGGGATGGCCAGGACGGTCGCCAGCGCCGCTCCGCCCGCCGACACGTACAGGGTCGTCCACCCCGCCGACCCGAGGGCCGCGAGGTCCAGGGACGCCGAGGAGCCGCGCACCAGCCAGTATCCGATGCCGGCCACGGGGAACCCGGCGGCCAGCCCCAGCACCACGGCGCACCAGCCCAGCGCGGGCCACCGCCAGCCGCCCAGCCGGTCGGGCGTGCGGGTCCGGGGGGCGCCGCCGCCGAGCGCGTAGGCGGCCCGTCCCCTGCTGCGCGCCTCGGCCCACACGATCACGAAGGCGATCGCCACGAGCACCATGCCCAGCACGGCGGCCGGGGTACGGTCGAACGCCGCCCGGTAGGAGGTGTAGATCGCCGTGGTGAACACCTGGTACCGCATGATCGACACGGCGCCGAACTCGCCGAGCACGTACAGCGCCACCAGCAGCCCGCCTGCGGCCACGGCGGGACGGAGCTGCGGCACGACCAGGGTCAGGAACGTGCGCGCCCGCCCGTGGCCGAGGGACCGGGCGACCTCCTCCATCGCCGGGTCGAGCCGGCTCAGCACGGCGACCGCGGGCAGGTACACGTAGGGGTAGCTGACCAGGACGAGCACCAGCGCGGACCCGGTGAAGCCGTTGACGCGGGGCACGGCGGCGATCCACGTGTAGGCGGCGACGTAGCTGGGCACCGCGAGCGGCAGCGCCGCCATGACCCCGACGAGGCGGCGTCCCGGCAGGTCGGTGCGCACCACCAGCCAGGCCAGGGAGACGCCGACGGCGACGCAGCCCGCCGTCACCACGGCCGCCAGCGTCAGGCTGCGCGCGACCAGCTCGGCCGTGCGGGGACGGCCCAGCACGTCGGCGACCGCGCCGCCGCCGCTCTCCAGCACGCGCACGCCGAGGTAGGCCACGGGCAGCAGCGCCAGCGCGGCCGTGACCATCGCCGGGACGAGCAGGACCAGCGGTGCCCGCCCGGCGCGCGAGCGAACGGCGATGCTCAGACCAGTCCCACCTCCTTGAGCAGGTCGAGGGTCCGCTCCAGCGAGTCCAGGCTGCTGAGGTCGATGTCGGGCCCGTGGAGCGAGTCGAGCGGCGGCAGGCCCTTCTCGGCGGGCACGCCGGCGGCCAGCGGGTACTCCTTGGTCTCCGTGGCGAAATGGGTCTGCGCCTCGCGGCTCAGCAGGAAGTCGACCGCCTTCTCCGCGGCGGCGCGCCGCTCGGTGCCCTTGAGGACGCCGATCCCCGCGACGTTGATGAGGCCGCCGGGGTCGCCGCCGGTGACGAACGCGATGCGGGCGTGCACGGCGGCCTGCCCCTTCTCCGCCACCTCCTCGTACCAGTAGTAGTGGTTGATCAGCGCGAGGGCGATCTCGCCGCGGTCGACGGCCTCCAGCGCCAGGACGTTGTTGTCGTAGCTCCTGGTGCCGGCCGCCTTCATGGCGGTCAGCCACTGGCGCGCCCTGGCCTCGCCCTCGGTCACCCGCATGCCGGTGACGAACGCCTGGAACGAGGCGTTGGTCGGCGCCCACCCGACACGGCCCCGCCAGGCGGGCCCGGTCAGCTCGAAGACGCTCTTGGGCGGCCGTGGCACCTGGCGCGGGTCGTAGGCGAACACGCGGGCGCGGCCGGACAGGCCCACCCAGGTGCCGTCCTTGGCACGGAACTCGGCCGGTACGCGCCCGAGCAGCGGCTGGGGCAGCGGCTGGAGCCGCCCCGCCTTGGTGAGGGCACCGAGGGCCCCGGCGTCCTGGGAGAAGAACAGGTCGGCGCGGGTCCGGTCGCCCTCCTCCTGGATCTGCGCGGCGAGTTCGGCGCTGTCGCCGTACCGCACCTGCACGTTGAGCCCGGTCGTCCGCTCCATGTCGTCCAAGAGCGGCCCGACCAGGTTCTTGTTCCGTCCCGAGTAGATGACCAGGGCGTCGTCGTCGAAGCCGTCTCCGCCGCAGGCGGCGAGGACGAGCGGCGCCAACAGCGCCCACAAAGCCAGCAGGGCCAGTCGAGGACGCATCACGTCATTCCGACGAGGAGGCGGAGCCCGAACCCGACCCGGAGCCCGATCCGCCGTCGCCGTCGCCGTCAGAGCACCCGGCCAGGGCGAACGTCAGCGCGCTGGTCAGGGCCAGGGTCAGGGCGGCGAGACGGGTGGTGAGGCGTTTCATGAAGATCCCCTTTCTTGTGGATGGACGAGTACCGGATGAGCAGGATGAACACCGCGATCCACACCAGATGCGGCACGACGAACCCCGCGAAGGGCTCGTGGTAGGGCGGGAGCAGGGGGCGGAGCAGCCGGTATCCCGGGTAGCCGACCGACTGGAACCCCGACACCCAGGTGAGCGTCCGCGCGTAGCCATCGGCGAGCAGCCAGCCGTACGCCAGGACGCCCGAGCAGCCCGCGACCAGCGCCACCCACCGGACGACGGCGGGCGCGCGGCGCGCGAGCCACCAGAGGATCAGCAGCAGGGCCAGCGGCAGCACCACGACCGTCTGGCGGCCGGGCCACCAGTTGCCCCGCATCGTCAGCGCCACGAACGTCGCGGTCAGCCACCCCGCCGTCAGCGGCAGGACCAGCGCCGCGGCGCCGCGCGGACGCAGCCGTACGGCCGCCGCCACGGCCGGGACGAGCAGGAGCCAGCCCGGCTGCCAGGCGGCCAGGCCGTAGCCGCGGTCGATGAGCAGCCCGGTGAGCCGCAGCGCCCGGTCGGCGTAGTCGGGGTCGAACCCCATGACGCCGAACTCCCCGGACTCCTGGAAATGGTCGCCGCTGGCGTAGACCGTCCAGCCGCCCCACACCACGCGGTGCGCCCACAGGTAGAGCGCACCCATGAGCGTGAGGCCGGCGGTCAGCGCCCCGAGCTCACGGCGCCTCCCGGTCCGCCACAGCCTCCACAGGGTGAGGACGGCGAGCACGGCGGCGACCGGCGCGTACTTCACCGAGAGCCAGGGCAGGGCGGTGAGCACGACGCCGATGACGAGCGGTGACGGGCGCTCGGCCGTCAGCGCCGCGACGGCGATCGCCACGGCGAGGGCGGCGGGCACCTCGGGATAGACCTGCTGGCCGTACACGGCGAACGGAGCGGAGACGGCGGCCAGCACCACCCCGGGGACCGCGATCCCGGGCGGCACCTCGAACCTGCGGATCGCCGTCCACAGCACCACCGCGGCGAGGGCTCCGGCGAACAGGCTCAGCGCCACCTTGGCGCCCACCCAGCCGAACAGGCCCATCGGCACGGCCAGTAGCACCGGGAGCAGCGGGTCGTGCGGGCTGATCTGGCGCCCGCCCGGCAGCACCTCGGTCTGCACGGGCAGTTCCCGGTCGTAGTAGACGCGCCAGCGGCGTTCCGCGAGCTCGTCGGCGATGTCCAGATCGCCGTCCTCGTACAGGGACAGCGCGGTCAGCAGGTATTGCGGCTCGTCGACCGCGACGTGTCCCGCGTAGGTCGCGCGCACGCCGATGCCGAGGATCGCGGCGATCGTTCCGGCGCAGAACGCCAGGGCGAGCGCGGCGCGCATCCGGGCGCCGGTCACGGCACGGCTCCGGTGGCGCCGAGCCTGCCGTCCGGACTGCCGTCCGGAACGGTGGCGCGGACCTGGCGGGCCACGACATCGAACAGGTCGGTGCGCGGGACGAACCCGGTGAGCTCCACGAGCCTGCTGATGTCGGCCAGGGAATGGCGCACCTCGGCGGGCCCGGCCGGTTCCACGGTGTAGGAGACCGGCGTGCCGAGCGCGGCGGCGACGGCCTCGACCATGCGGCGCAGCGTGTGGCCCGTCCCGGTGCCGACGTTCACCACGCCCTGGGCGCGCACGTCCGCGAGCGCGAGGATCGCGTGGACGGCGTCCCGCACGTCGGTGATGTCGCGGGTGCGGTCCGGCGAGCCGAGCAGGCGCAGCGGACGGCCCTCACGGGCCGCCTCGATCCACAGCGAGAACGCCATGTCGGGCCGCTGGCCCTCACCGGCCACGGTGAACGGGCGGACGATCGTCAGCGCGCCGCCCTCCGCGAGCCGCGCGGCGCACAGCCGTTCCATCGCCACCTTGCTCCGGGCGTAGCCGCCGCGGGGGCGCGGCGGGTCGTCCTCGCGGCACGCCCGCCCGTCCACCGCTCCGCCGTAGACGGCCGAGGAGGAGGCGACGACCAGGGGGACGTGGAGGGGAACGGCGTCCAGCACGGCGGCGGTGGCCAGCACGTTGTCACGGTGCCGGCGCCCTTCGGCGTCCGCCGCCCGGTCGCGGACGCCGGGGCATCCGGCCAGGTGGTACACCACGTCGGCGCTTTCGAGCGCGAGCCGCACCATGGGGTCGCCGGAGGTGAGGTCGGCGGTGAGGACGGTGAGCCCCGGAGCGGCGGCCGGGGAGACGCGGTCGATCCCGATGACATGCTCGCCACGGCGCAGCAGCTCCCGGGTCAGCGCGCGGCCGATGAATCCCGCCGCTCCGGTCACGATCGCCGTCATGGTGTCTCCGCGCAACGCCTGCCAAGGACGCCACGGCATGTCGGGGCCGGATGATGCCATGGCACATCGTTCAACAATAAATTAAAGATAGCCTAACCTTAGTTCGCTGCCCGGAGGAGGGGTTCGCCATGCCGAACCTGGTCAGAGCCCTTCGCGTCGGCGCCGGCTGCGCCGTCCTCGGCGTGGCGGCGGTGTACCTCACGCGGGTCGTCTCCGGACCGGCGCTGGCGGACGCGGCCCGGGCGGTCGCCGCCGACCCCGTCGGCCTGTCGATCGGGCTGGCCTGCTACGCCGCCGCGTTCGCCCTGCGCGCCGCTTTATGGACGCGCGTCCTCCCCGGTCTGCCGAACGGTCACTCCTGGGCGGCGCTGCACGTCTCGCTGCTCGGCAACCACGTGCTGCCGCTGCGGCTCGGCGAGGCGCTCAGGGTGACCAGCGTGACGCGCCGCACGGGACGGGAGACCGCCCCGGTCGTCGCGTCCACGGTCTTCCTGCGCGCCGCCGACCTGCTCGCCGTGCTGGCCCTCGCCGCCGCGGCCGCCCCCGGGCTGGTGCTGACGCTGACCGGCGCCTGGATCTGGCCCGCCGGGCTGCTGCTCGTCGCGGCCACGGCGGCCGGCTTCGCCTGGCTGAGGCGCACAGGGCGAACAGGCAGCGCAGGCAGCACACGGAGCGATGCGCCCATCGCTCCCGCGCTGCTCGCGCTGCCGGTCGCGGCGGCGGCGTGGGCGCTGGAGTCCGCGGTGCTGTTCCATCTCGCGGACGCGGCCGGAGTGCCGCTGACACCGTACGAGGCGGTCGCGGTCACCGCCGTCACCATCGCCGCGCAGACGGTCGCGATCACGCCGGGCGGCATCGGGTCGTACGAGGCGGCGGCCACGGCGGCGCTCACCGCGCTCGGCACCCCGGCGGGCCCCGCCTTCGCGCTGGCCCTGCTGACCCACGCGGTGAAGACCGCCTACGCGCTGGTGACCGGCGCGATCGCGCTGTGGGTCCCCGCTCCGTCCTACTTCGGGCGGCTGCGGCTCCCCCGCGTCGCGCCGCCCCGCCCGGAGCCGCGGCCGGTGGACGCCGGGGCGCCCGTCGTCGTCTTCATCCCCGCCTTCAACGAGGAGGAGTCGGTCGGCCAGGTCGTCGCCATGCTGCCCGCCACCGTGGACGGGCGGGACGTGGTCACGATCGTGGTGAACGACGGCTCCACCGACGCGACCGCCGAACGCGCCGCGCGGGCCGGTGCCCGCGTCGTCCACCAGCCCCGCAACCTGGGGCTCGGCGCGGCGGTGCGCCGGGGCCTGGCCGAGGC
Source organism: Actinomadura sp. SCN-SB (assembly GCF_043906805.1). Taxonomy (NCBI): domain Bacteria; kingdom Bacillati; phylum Actinomycetota; class Actinomycetes; order Streptosporangiales; family Thermomonosporaceae; genus Actinomadura; species Actinomadura sp. SCN-SB. The sequence continues at coordinate 102,586 of NZ_JBIMPP010000004.1, forward strand.
CGTCGCGCTCGGACCGGCCGCCGTGGTCTACCTCGACGCGGACGGCGAGTACTTCCCCGAGGACATCGCGACCGTGGTCGAGCCCGTGCTCAAGGGCAGCGCCGACTACGTCGTCGGCTCGCGTTTCACCGGGGGCATCCGGCGGATGCTGCCGCACCGCCGCCTGGGCAACCTCGTCCTGACCCGCTGGGTGCGGTGGCTCACCCGGCGCCGCGACCTCACCGACGGGCAGAGCGGCTACCGCGCGTTCTCCCCCGGCGCGGCCGCCACGGCCGAGGTGATCCACGACTACAACTACGCGCAGGTCCTCACCCTCGACCTCCTCGCCAAGGGCTACCGCTACCAGGAGGTGCCGATCCGCTACACCTTCCGCGAGACCGGCACCTCCTTCATCAAGCTCGGCCGTTACCTCCGCAAGGTCGTCCCGGCCGTGCACCGGGAGCTGAACACGCCCTGACCGTCCCCTCGTTCCACGCGAAACGACCCGTCACGGACATCTCATTGACAGCCGGACCATGAGGCGAAAGCCTCACGATCACCTGGATGCCAAGGTGAGGAGAGTGGCGGGATGGCCGTTCACGAGATCCGCATCGACCCGGCCAAGACCCTGACGGACGAGCCCGGCACGGGCCACAACCGGTGGCACCCCGGCATCCCGCCGGTGGTGCGCTGCGCGCCGGGCGACGAGGTCGTCATGGAGACGCGCGACGCGTTCGACGGGCAGATCGGACCCTCCAGCACCGCGGAGGCGGTGGCCTCGGCCAGCCTGGACGTGGTGCACCCGCTGACCGGCCCGGTGTACGTCGAGGGCGCCCAACCCGGCGACCTGCTCGAAGTGGAGATCCTTGAGATCGTGCCGGACACGTTCGGGTTCACCGTGCAGGCACCGGGGTTCGGGTTCCTGCGGGACGAGTTCCCCGACCCCTTCATCGTCCACTGGGACATCGCCGACGGCTGGGCGACCTCGGACGACCTGCCCGGCGTCCGTATCCCCGGCGCCCCGTTCATGGGGACGATCGGACTGTCGCCGGGGCACGACGCGTTGCGCCGGATCACCGAACGGGAGCAGGCGTCCCTGGACGCCGGCGGCTTCGTGCTCCCGCCGTCGGCCGCGGGCGCGGTGCCGTCCGACCCGGAGATCGCGGCCACGGCGCTGCGCACCGTCCCGCCCAGGGAGCAGGGCGGCAACGTGGACATCAAGCAGCTCACCGCGGGGACCCGGCTGTTCCTTCCGGTCGACACCCCCGGCGGCCTGTTCAGCGCCGGCGACGCGCACTTCGCGCAGGGCGACAGCGAGACGTGCGGCACGGCCATCGAGATGCGGTCGACGCTGCGGGTGCGGTTCACCGTGCACGAGGGGGAGGCACGGGAGAAGGGCATCACCGACCCCAGGTTCTCGCGCACGGACTACTGGGTGGCGCCGGAGTTCGCGGCGCCGCGCCGGTTCTACGCCACCACCGGCATGTCCGTCGCCAGGGACGGCGGCGGGGTCGTCGCCGAGGACCTGACGCTGGCCGCCCGCAACGCCCTGCTGAACATGATCGACCATCTCGGCGAGCGGGGGTGGAGCCGCCAGCAGGCGTACGCCCTGTGCAGCGTCGCCGTCGACCTCAAGATCAGCCAGCTGGTGGACGTGCCGAGCTTCCTGGTCTCGGCGTTCCTGCCGCTGGACATCTTCACCGACTGACCGGGGACACCTGACGCCGCCTCAGGACCACCCCCCGTACGGGACGGTGAGCACCTCCATGACGTGACCGGACGGGTCGTTGAAATAGACGCCCCGTCCGCCGTCCCGGGTGTTGATCTCACCCTGCCCGCTGCCGTCCGGATTGGCGTAGTAGCCGGCGCCGGACTCCTTGACGCGGGCGAGGACGGCGTCGAACTCCTCCTCCGAGACCAGGAACGCGCAGTGCTGCCACCGGAAGTCGTCGGAGTCCATGAAGTCGAGCGTCACCCCGTTCGTGGTCTTCACCGGGATGAACGGGCCGTATTGCGCGCCCACCTCCAGGCCGAGGATGCGGGCGAGGAACCGGGCCGAGGTCTTCTTGTCCCCGGCCGGGACGATGATGTGGTCGAGTCGGACGGACATCGCGCACCTCCTCACCCCAGCCTGCTTCCTCAAGCGCGCTTCAGGTCAAGCGAGCCTCAGGTCAGGGAGCGGGCGGGCGCACGCCCCGTTCAGTGGGTGAAGTCCACGCAGGTAGGCGTCCTAAGGCCGTGCGCCGCGGCATCGTCGCGGGCGCACGCGAGATGGTACGCGCGGAGCACGCGCCGCCAGAGCCGGGCTGCGAAAGACATGACCCCTCCATCCTGCGTGACGCTGTGAGCGAAATCCCAGCGTACGACAGGAATGGAGGGGTCTCGACCAGGACCCTCGGCCGGCCGGCCCACCGGCCGGCCCGCCGACCGGCCTACTGGCCGACCCGGACGCCCGGCTCGCCGTAGCGGTACTCGAGCGGCCGGCTGGCCTTGCGGCCCGGGACGTTGGCCGCCTGGCGGTACTTGCCCAGCGGCAGGATCGTCCGGCCGTAGGTCTCCTCCAGCATCATGGACGCCGCCACGTAGACGGCGAGACCGGCCGCGATCACGAAGAGCCAGCCGCCGGTGCGCAGCGGCCAGGTGGACCCCGTCCAGAAGCCCGCCGCGGTGAAGCCGGCCCCCGCCGCGAGCACCAGCAGCAGCGCGGCCTGTGCCAGGTTCCGGCCGAGCGCGGCCAGGGCGCCCAGCGCCGTGATCACGCACAGCGGGATGAACCAGAACGCGAACGCCGTGTTGGCCACGCCGATCGACGGCGCCACCACCAGCGGGAACGAGCCGATCGCGATCAGCAGGAACAGCAGGCCCCAGGCCAGCCAGAACGCGCCCCACATGCCGTGGATGGCGGTGGCCAGCCCGTCCCTGGCCCGGTAGGACCACATGCCCGCCAGGAACTGCGCCAGGCCGCCGAAGGCCAGCACGAACGGGAACAGGACCAGCGGCGTGGCGGCGCCTCCGTACCAGCCCGCCTGCCAGGCGCCCACCATCACGGTGGCGCCGGCGAAGCCGAACAGTCCGAGAATCGACGGAGCCGCGACCGGCTGGAGGAACACGCGGGTGCGCCCCTCCCAGGCGGCGTGGTCGTCGGCGAACGTCCCGGGTGCCGGGTGCTGTCCGACCGCCCCGCCCCTTTCCGTGTGCTCTCTAGGTTCGCTCATGGGTTCCCCCCGAGTGATAGAGCGGCTATCTGCATCCACCTATCCGGACGAAGCACACATAAACGGGATCTTCATGATCGAAGCGCCCCTGACCAGGGACGGTTCACGCAGGGAAACGCTCCGATCGCCTACGGGCGCTGGGTTTCGGGCTTGACGAGGAAGGCGTGCCGCTTCCCCAGAGGGCCGAGCAATTCCTCCGCGATCGCCCTGACGGCCGCCCGGTCGGGAAGGGCGCGCGACCGGGCGGGGCGCTCGGCCCGGCGCCTGCGGAGGGTGCCCGCGAAGAGCAGGCCGATCGGGACCGGGGCCCAGTGCGTCACGGCACGGAAGATCAGGACGCCCGACAGCGCAAGCGCGGTCTGCGTGCCGGTGAGGGCGAGCAGGCCGACCAGCGCCGCCTCCGTGGAGCCGAGCCCGCCGGGGCCGGGGACGAGGCCGCCCGCGGCGGCGGCGAGCATGTAGATGGCGACCAGCGTGCCGATCTCGCCGGGCGTGGCCGCGCCGGGGACGGCCAGCATGCTGATCGCGAAGGCCAGGCCCATGACCAGGGTGGTGGCGGCGGAGGCGGCCGTCATGACCAGCAGGTCACGCGGCCTGCGCAGAATCTGCGCGCAGGCGGCCAGGGTGTCCCGCAGCCGGTCGCGCAGCAGCAGGAACGCCACCCCGGCGGCCACGGCCGCGACGACGGCGACGATGATCAACGGGACCGCGAGCCCGGCGAGGTAGCGGCCCAGCTCCGGCAGCAGGGCCCCGCCGCCGGTCGCCAGCGCGACCGGGATGACGACCGCGAACAGCAGCAGGTCGGAGATCGCGCCGAAGACCTGGAGCAGCCCCGCCAGGGCCACCGCCCGCGACGGCGAGGTCCCGCCACCGGCGAGATAGCGCGCGTTCACCGCGACGGTGCCGAGGCCACCGCCGGTGACCCGGTTCGCCGTCGCCGCGGTGAACTGGGCCATCGTCGCGTGCAGCAGCGGCAGCCGACGCCCGGCCGCGCCGCTCAGCGCCACCGCGGAGAACCAGAAGTGGGCGACCACCAGGGCCGCCAGGACGGGGAGGACGACCCAGTGCGCCTCGCCGATCGCGCGCACGGCGCCCGAGATCGTCGCGGTCGCCTCGCCACGGGACAGCGCGAGAGCCGAGCCCGCGACCAGCGCGGCGCCGCCCAGGACCAGAGCGAGCGAACGCGCCGGCGGCACGCGCCACGGCCCGCGGCGCCGGGCCGCGGGCCGGGCCGGGCCCCTGGCCGGGACGGTGTGCACGGACATCGGGAACCTCCGCTGAGACCGGTTGGCGGACCCCCGAACTTTCTCGATCCGCCTGATCCCAGCCAACCGCGCATCGGCCCGAAGATCATTGGTGCAATCTCACCGATCCATGGTGGGGTCAGCACCACCCGTCCCGTGGCGCCTACCCGAGAGGCACCGCTCAGCGCGCGGGCTTCACCGTGACGACGCCGCGATGCCCGTCGACGGCGACGAGATCACCCGTCCTGATGACCTCCACGGGGTCCTCGTCCAGCTCGGACACCGTCGGGACCCGGGTGACCACCGCGCCCAGCGCCGACTTGGCGGACAGGGTGGTGATCACCATCGCCAGCGGGGCCGTGCCGAGCAGCCGGGTGCTCTGGAAGAAGCCCGACCAGCCCGAGGAGCCCTTGGCGCCGGGGAAGACCAGCACCTTCCCGGTGAAGCAGACCCCGGACAGCTCGTGCCTGCGCTCGATGATCGTGCCCGTCGCGGGGTCGATGCCGCCCCAGCCGGAGATGGTCTCGCGCGTGACCAGGGCCTCGCCCTCGGCGTACCCGGGGACGATGCCGCGGCCTCGGAACTCGATGGTCATCGCAGGTCTCCTCGCCAGGTTCCGGTGACGGCGGCGTCCACGCATTCCTCCAGGGTTCCGAACCACGCCTCGATGCCCAGGATCGCGGGCAGGTAGTGCGCCTGCTTGGCCGAGTCGGTGGCGAACACGCGGGTGCCCTCGGGCGCCACCCGGGACATCGCCGGGCAGGAGTCGGTCAGCACCCGCCCGCCCGCCCGCTGGATGATCTCGGTGTAGCCGCTGCGGTCGGCCATGGCGCGCAGCGCCCGCGGCGCCATGATCCACAACTCGGTGCCGGGGCTGAGCCTGCGCCCGTCAAGGGCGCGCGCCGTCCTGGCGATCTGGTCGAGGGACGCGTGCGGGCAGCCGAGCAGGACGAAGTCGACGTCCGTGGACCGGCCCTGGTCGTTCAGCCTCTCGTAGATCTCCCGGCGCTCGCGCTCCCCGTACACGACCTTCCCGGGCAGCGCCCGCCCGCCGAAGGCGGCCTCCACGGTCGGCGCCTCGGGGGTGATGCCGGGGATGTGGTACAGCTCCACGCCCCCCGACGAGGCCGCCGCCGCGCCGAAGTGCTTGAGGTCGGTCAGGTCGGGGCGGTGCAGGTCGCCGATCACGACCGGGCGGTTCTCCTGGACGACCTCACCCACGAAATAGCCGAACATCCCCCAGTCGAGGAACCCGTCGACGGGCACGGCCGCCTCGATCAGGTGGGTGCCGTGGCGGTTCTCCTCATGGTGGTTGCCCCAGCAGGGGATCTTGCCCGTCAGGCTCGCCGCGCCCGTGGACGCCGTGCCCTCGCAGTTGGTCCTGGCGCCCAGGACGGAGTTGGCGTACACGACCGCCGACGACTCCATCCAGGCGCAGTGCTCACCGCGTACCGGCAGGTTCCCCACCTGGTACGGCGTGCACGTGGCGAGGATGTTGACCCCGTGCGCGCCATAGAAGGACTCCGCGTCCCCCTGGAGCGCGACCATGGTCTCCGGGTACGGCACCACCCCGAGCGCGTCCTCGCCGAATCCGTGCTGGAGCTGGCACGTCGGCACCCGCATGTGCGGGATCTCCAGATCGTCGTCGCTGTCCAGGTTGATCACGGCGAACGCCTTGTTCCAGCCGCCCTCGCGCACCAGTCTGGCCTTCACCGGGGACGGCTGGGTCATCGTCCCCGCGACGTTGCGGATGTCGCACAGCCCGTCGGCGCCCAGCGCCTCCCCGTACCGGACGAGCAGATCCATCGCGGCGGCCACCGCCGGTCCCTCGGCTCCGTCCAGCATCGCCTTCTCGTCGTCCGCCAGCCGCACCGGCTCTCCCCTCCCTGTCGACCACACGTCGCCCACACGCCTAGAGGTCGCCTACTCGTCGACGTTCTCGCGGATCCGCTCGCGCAGCTCGCCGGCGTCGATCTCCTGGACGGAGCCCTCGCCGGCGAGGTCGAGCGCGTGCGCGGCGGCATGCCCGGTCGCGGCGCACGGCCCCATCACCCGGACGCTCGACAGCGCGGCGGCGTCACCGTCCACGCAGCGCCCGGCCGCGACGAGGTTGTGCGCCCCCACCGGGATCAGGCTGCGCAACGGGACGTAGTGCACGTGGTCGGGTTCGAACGTCTCCCACACGTACCCCTCCGCCCGATCGTGCAGCTCGATCGGCCAGGCCGTGCGGGCCACCGCGTCCTCGAACCGGTGCCCGGTCCTGACCTCCTCCAGCGAGAGCTGGTGGACGGCCGCGATCCAGCGGGTCTGGCGGCGGCCGGGGAAGCCGTAGTTGCGCACCCGCGCCTCCCCGAACGCCTTCGGGAACTCCTTGCGCAGGAACTCCACGACACGGTCGGCCTGCGCCCGCCCCTCAAGCTGCGCCCGGGACGCGTGGACGGCCTCCAGCGGCGCCTCGACATGGGTCATGTTCATCACCGCGGTGTTCCGGCCGGGGAAGAAGAACGCCAGGCCGTCCCGCCGCAGCAGGCCGTACTCCGTCGCCTTCTCCTCGATCCGGGCCACCAGCTCGGCCGGTTCCGGCTTGAACTCCTCGCGCAGGTTCTCCAGCCGGATCTGCTGCGAGCCCCAGACGGTGCGTTCGGGGACCCGGCAGGGCAGGCCCGCCTCCCAGGTGAGGGCCGCGTCGCCGGTCGCGTCCACGAAACCGGTCGCGCGCACCCGGACCAGGCCGTGCCGGGTGGCGAACGTGGTCGCGCCGATCCGGCCGCCGTCCGCCTCCACCCGCAGCACCGACGCGCCGAGCACGACCTGGATCCCCAGGGAGTGGACGAGGTTCTCCACCCACCGGCCCAGGACCACCTCGTCGTAGGCCACGGTCACGGTGTGGCCCTTGTTGAAGTGGATGTCGTCCGTCTTGGCCAGGTCGGTGAACATCGGGTCGAAGATCCCGCGGGTGAACCGGTGGTAGCGCGGGGCGTTGCCGTAGACGCCGCAGAACAGACCGATGATCGAGTTCACGCACTGCCCGCCGAGCAGCGGAAGGGCGTCCGCGAGCACCACCGACCGGCCGAGCCGCCGCGCCGCCACCGCGGCCGACAGCCCCGAGATCCCGGCGCCCACCACGCAGAGGTCGGCGGTGAGCTCCTCCACCGGGTCCGCGGCCGGTCTGGTGACCGTGTTGACTTTAAGCTCGGTGAGCTCGTGCGGCATTCGTGCTCCTGTCGCTCGGGGGAAGGTCGTTGCCACGCAGGGTCGCCCCACGGTGCAGGGGCTCGACCGAGCGCGCGTACACGGAAAGCCATCCGGAGCTGTCACCGGGCACCTGGTGCGGCGGTCGTTCCGCGTGCCGCCGCTCCAGCTCGCGCTCGTCGACGAGCAGGTCGACACGGCGGGCGGCCAGGTCGATGGAGATCGGGTCGCCGTCCTCGACGACCCCCAGCGGCCCGGGGAGCACGCCTTCGGGCTGGACCTCCCCCACCACGATGCCCTTGTTGACCAGCCCCGACAGCTGACCGTCGGTCACCACGGCGACCCGTTCGGTCAGCCCGGCGCCGTTGAGCGCGAAGACCGTCTGGGACGCCATGCCCATGCCGGGGGTGCCCACGGGACCGAGCCCGCGCAGCACCAGCACGTCCCCGGGGCGGACGCCGCCGCCTTCGATGGCGGCGATCGCGGACGGCGCGTCGTCGAAGACCCGGGCCGTGCCCTCGAAGGTGGCGGGACGCTCCTCGGTCACCGACAGCTTGACGATGGCCGTGTCGGGCGCGAGCGAGCCGCGCACCACCACGACCGTCGGATGATCGCCGCGCGGGTCGCTCAGCGGGTGGATGACCCGCTCGTCCGTCACGACCGCGCGGGCCACCCGGTCCGCCATCGTGTCGCCGGTGACGGTGACCGCGTCCCCTTCGAGCGCCTCGCCGAGTTGCTTGAGGACCGCGAGGGCACCGCCCGCGTCCTCGAACTCCTCGATGCCGTCCTCCCCGTTGGGACGGACGGCGGCCAGCGGCCTGATCGTGTCCGCGTACCTCTCGAACAGCCGGTACACGTCGATCCCGGCGCCGGACTCCCGCGCGACCGCCTGCAGATGCTTGACGCAGTTGATCGAACCGCTGACCGCGAGCACCGCCATCACCGCGTTGGCGAACGCCCCCGGCGTCATGACCGTCCGGGGGCGGCGGTCCTCGCGCACCGCCCGGACGATCGCCTCGCCGCTGGCCTCCACCGCCCGCCACATCGTCTCGCCGTTCGCCCGTACCGGCGCGGTGCCGGGCAACGTCATGCCGAGCGCCTCGGCCACGATGTGCATGGAGTTCGCGGTGCCCATGCCGGTGCACACACCCGGCCCGGTGATCGCGCGTTCGCTCAGGTCGCACAGGCCGTCGACGGTGATGCCGCCGAATTTCAGCCCGCCGGCGCGCAGGAAGACCTCCTCGATGTCGACCCGCTCACCGTTGTCGAGCCGCCCGCAGCTCTGGTAGCCACAGGCCAGGACCAGCGTCGGGACGTCGGTCCGGGCCGCCGCCATGAGCTGGCCCGGCGTCGTCTTGTCGCACGACGCCAGGCACACCATGCCGTCCAGTTGGGCGCCCTCGACCACCGCCTCGATGTCGGCGGCCAGCAGGTCACGGCTCGACAGGACATGGCCGCCGCCGCGGCCGGCGGACATGATGAAGTCCGTCGGCGCGACCGTGCGGATCTCGAACCCCACGCCGCCCGCGGCCTCCACGGACCGCTTGACCGCCGCGGCGACGGGGTCGAGGTGCGCGAAGCACGGCGCCAGCCCCGACGACGAGTTCACGATCGCGATCTTCGGTTTGACCAGGTCGTCGTCGGTCAGCCCGAGCGCGCGCCACTGTGCTCTGCGCGTCGCCCAGCGCGGGCTGCCCTCCGGAACCTCGCTTCGCAGGCGCCGGCTCATTTCTTGGGCAGGAGGGAGTTGTCGAACCACGAGGCCGGGTCACCGCCGGGTTTGGCGATGCCGGCGGAGGTGAGCTCCTTGTACCCGTTGGCCCACACGGTCCCGTCCGTGACCAGCAGCGGCTTGCTCGGATCGCCGCCCGTCCAGGAGCCCCGCAGCTGTGTCAGGCTCGCCTTGACGATCTTGTCGTTGTCGAGCGTCGCGAACGAGTACTTCTCCCGCAGCGTCTTGACGGTCGCGTCCAGCGACTGGTCCGTCACGATCGACGACACCGCGTCATGGATGGCCGCCATGAACTTCTTGAGGGTGTCCGGGTCCTTCTGCAGGGCGTCCTTCGTCGTGACGTACACCTGCTGGTCGGACTTGACGAACTGGGCGGGGTCGAACGCCCCGGCGTCGGGGTTCTGCGACATCAGCAGGTTGGCGGTGTCGACGCTGACCACGTACCCGACGATCCTGCCCCGCTCCACCAGGTTGAACGTGCCCGGGGTGAGGCCCACGACCTGCCGCCTGGTCTCCTTGGGGTCGATGCCGGCGCCGGCCAGCACCAGCGACACCACCTTGTCGCTGGTCCCGCCCTCGGACGGCACGCCCATCGTCTGGCCGACCAGGTCCTGCGGCTTGGTGATCGGGTGGTTCTTCTTGCTGTACATGAACCGCAGCGACGAGCCGCGGCTGAGCGTCCCGATGGCGACGAACGGGCGCTGGGTCTCGGCGATCGCGATCATGACGTCGATCTGGCCGAGCCGGGTGATGGGGCCGATGCCGGACAGCAGGGTCTGCATGGCCTGCGGCGATCCCTTGACCGGCTGCAACTTCACGTCGAGCCCGTGCTTCTCGAAGTGGCCGCCGGCCACGGCGAGCAGTTCGGGCGCCATCGACACGGTCTCCAGCGGCAGGTAGCTGAGGAACGTCGTCTGCTTCCCGTCTCCGCCCCCGGAACCACCTGCGGGACCCGAACCGCAGGCCGCCAGCAGGGGAGAGCCGGCCGCCACGGCGGCCAAGGCGAGGAAGGATCTGCGGGATGAGGCGAACTCGTTCACGGCACGACACTCCTATGTCCGATCTGACCAGGTCACACCCCGATTGCCGACGCACTGAGACTCGTGCCACGGCGCCCCGGCGACCACCCGCGTTTCCACATATCGGAAGGCCAGTCCAACGAATTCCGCCGCGCCCTCCGCGAACGGGCCCGGCGGGCGCGGTGGCCGAAGGTTCCTTCTTGAGCGATTGCGCCCCGTATTAGGGTTCGTTCATGAAGGCAGCGGTTGTCGCCAGATACGGTCCGCCCGACGTGGTCAGGATCGCCGAGGTCGAACGGCCGTCACCCGGTGAGGGCGAGGTTCTCGTCAAGGTCCATGCGACCACGGTCAACCGGACGGACTGCGCCTACCGGAGGGCCTATCCCTTCTTCATCCGGTTCGTCAGCGGGATCGCCCGCCCGCGGCGCCGCATCCTGGGGACCGAGTTCGCCGGGGTCGTGGAGGCGGTCGGCGAAGGCGTCACGTCCTTCGCCGTGGGCGACCGGGTGTTCGGCTACAACGAGGGCCCGTTCGGAACGCACGCCGAATACGTGGCGGTGCGCGCGGACGGCATGATCGCGACGATGCCGGAGGGCACGACGTTCGCCGAGGCGGCGCCCGGCACCGAGGGCTCGCACTACGCGTACTCGTTCATCAAGTGCGCCGGAATCGAGGCCGGGCAGGCCGTCCTCGTCAACGGGGCGACCGGCGCCATCGGCTCGGCGGCGGTGCAATTGCTGAAAGCCCTCGATGTCACGGTCACCGCGGTCTGCGGCACGGCGAACCTGGAACTGGTGCGCGGACTCGGCGCGGACAAGGTCGTCGACTACACGGCCGAGGACTTCACCAAGGACGCGCAGACCTACGACGTGGTGTTCGATGCGGTCGGCAAGAGCACGTTCGGACGGTGCAAGCCGCTGCTGAAACCCGGCGGGACGTACGTGTCGTCCGATCTGGGCCCGGGGTGGCAGAACGTGATCCTGCCGCTGGCCACGCGCATACGGGGCGGGAAGCGGGTCAGGTTCCCGTTCCCGCGCAGCGGCCAGGACGTGGCGCGGCACCTGCGGGACCTCATCGCCGACGGACGCTTCCGGCCGGTCATCGACCGGCGCTATCCGCTGGACGAGATCGCGGACGCCTACCGGTACGTCGAGACCGGCCAGAAGATCGGCAACGTGGTCATCGAGGTCGTGCCGCCGGACCCACCGCACTGACCGTCCTCGACGGCGAAGGATGTGACGATCACCGAGCCCGGCGGTATGCCCGTTATAGTCGTGGCCACGTGCATGCGACCAAGGCGGTGGAGTCGGCGTGGTGGGTCCGGACAAGGCGCCCAAGAAGATCGACACCTCGACGCCCAACCATGCGCGGGTGTACGACCACTTCCTGGGCGGCAAGACCAACTACGAGGCCGACCGCCTGGCCGCCGCGCGGATCGCCGAGTCGGCGCCGGACACCCCGGTGCTGGCGCGCGAGCTGCGGCAGTTCCTGGTCCGCGTGGTGCGGACGCTCTCCGAGGCGGGCATCAGGCAGTTCATCGACATCGGCACCGGCATCCCGACGTCCCCGAGCGTGCACGAGATCGCCCGCTCCGTGGATCCGGACGCGCGGGTGGCGTACGTCGACAACGACCCCGTGGTGGTCGTCCACGCCGACGCGCTGCTGGCCACGGACGCGGGGGTGGCGGCCGTCGAGGGCGACCTCCGCAAGCCGGAGCAGATCCTCGGCGATCCCGCCGTGCGGCGGCTCATCGACTTCGACGAGCCGGTCGGCATCCTGTGCATCGCCGTGTTCCACCTGGTCGCCGACCACGAGGACCCCGCCGGGATCGTGGCCGCGTATCGGGAGAGGATGGCCCCCGGCAGCCATCTGGCGCTCGTGCAGTTCGCCGCCGACAGCGATCCGGAGGGGATCGCCGCGTTCAACGAGATCTACGCCGGCTCGCCGGTCAAGGTGACCTTCCGGGAGCGGGAGCGGATCCGCGACCTCTTCGACGGCTTCGAGCTGCTGCCTCCCGGGGTGGTCGGGATCGAGGAGTGGCGGCCCGAGCGGGACCATCCGCGCACCCGGCTGAAGATCGCGGGCGGTGTGGGCGTCAAGCCCTGAGCAGCCCCGGGTCAGTCCGCCCGCACCCGGGCGAGGGCCTCGGTGAGCGCCCGGCGCGTGAAGACCTCGGCCATGGCGCGCTTGTACTCGGCCGTCCCGAGGGAGTCGGTCTCGGGCGCGATCTCGTCCCGCACCGCGGCGGCGGCCTCCGCGAACACCTCCCCGGTGGGGCGCGCGCCGAGCAGCCCGTCCTGCGCGGCCGGGGCGACGACGGTGGCGGGACCGGCGCCGACGAGCGCGAGACGGGCGTCGGCGATCCGCTCCCCCGCCTCGTCCAGGCCCAGCCGGACCGCCACGCCCACGGTCGGGTAGCCGCCCTCGGTCCCCGGCAGGTACTTGAGGTGGACCAGGGCGCTTCCGGCAGGCTGGAACGGGACGTGCACATCGACGATCAGCTCGTCGGGCCGGATCGCGGTCGCGCCGTCCCCGGCGTAGAGATCGCCGAAGCCGATGGTGCGCTCGCCCCTGGTGCTCACCAGGCGGAGATCGGCGTCCAGCACCGCCAGCAGCGCGGGCAGGTCCAGGCGCGGGTCGCCGCAGGCGAGCGTGCCGCCGACGGTGGCCTGGTTGCGGATCCGGACGACCCCGATGCGCGCGAGCGCGTCCCCGAGCCCGGGGATGAGGCCGCCGACCGCGGACGCCGTCTCAAGGGTCCGCAGCGTGGCCTGCGCGCCGATGCGCAGGCCGCTGAAGTGGTGGTTCACCTCGGCGATGCCCGGTATCCGGCGCAGGCCGAGCAGGACGCGCGGCGTGGCGATCCGCCGCCTCAGGAGCGGGAGCAGGGCCGTCCCGCCGCCGAGCACCCGGGCGTCGGTGCCGTGCTCGGCCAGGATCCGCGCGGCCTCGGACAGGCGCGCGGGCGCCAGGAACTCAGGCTCGCTCATCGGCCGCCCTCCCCTCCCCGGCCGCGGCCAGCACGGCTTCGACGATCTTGTAGTAGCCGGTGCAGCGGCACAGGTTGCCGGCCATCCAGCGCGTCACCTCGTCGGGCGAGGGGTCCGGGGTCTCCTCCAGCAGTGCCCGCGCGGCGAGGATCTGGCCCGGCGTGCAGATGCCGCACTGGAAGCCGCCGCGCTCGACGAACGCCCGCTGGAGCGCGGACGGCTCACCGTCCTGGGACACGCCCTCGATCGTGACGACCTCCCTGCCGTCGGCCATGACGGCGGGCAGCAGGCACGAGCTGATCATCTCCCCGTCGACCAGGACGGTGCAGGCGCCGCACGCGCCGGTGCCGCAGCCCTCCTTCGTCCCCGTCAGTTCCAGGTCGTGGCGGAGGCAGTCGAGCAGCCGGCGCGCCGCCGGCACATCGAGCCGGTACTCCTTGCCGTTGACCGACAGCCGGACGCGCGTCACGATGCCCTGCCTTCCCTGGACTCGGCGGCGTGCAGAGCGCGCCAGACCTTCTCGGCGGTGATCGGTGTGCTGGTGATCCGGACGCCGACCGCGTCGAAGACGGCGTTGGCGATGGCGGGCGCGGTGGCCGCCACCGTGTACTCGGCGATGGGACGGGCGCCGAACGGCCCGGGACCGGTCCCGTCCTCGACGAGCACCCTGGTCAGCGGCGGGACGTCGGCGGCCGTGGGGATCCGGTAGTCGACGAGGCTCCCGTTGGTGACATGGCCGTCCACGATCCGCAGCTCCTCCATGAGCGCGTACCCCAGCCCCTGGACGACGCCGCCCTCGATCTGCCCCTCGACCATCAGCGGGTTGATCACCGTGCCGGGGTCGTTGCCGGTCGTCAGCCGCAGCACCCGCACCTGGCCGGTCTCGGGGTCCACCTCGACCTCGGCGATCTGCGCGGAGAAGCATTCGGTCCCGGCCTCGTCGCCGGGATGCAGGAACCGGCCGGGGACGGCGAACGGCCCGTCGGCGGCCAGCGTCCCGGCGAGGTCGGCGAAGCCCAGCCCCCGGTCGCCGCCGGGGTGGGAGAACGTTCCGCGCTCCAGCGTCACCTCCTCCGGAGGCACCCCGAACGACTCCGCGGCCGTCTCCTTGAGCTTGCCGGTCAGCTCCGCGCAGGCCGACGCGACCGCCTGGCCATGGACGTAGGTGTGCCGGGACGCGCCCAGGCCCATGTCCCACGGCGACTCGTCGGTGCTGCCGGGGAGGATCCGCACCGCGTCCAGCGGCAGCGTCAGCAGTTCGGCGGCCACCTGCCGCAGCATCGTGTGGCTGCCGACGCCCGCGTCGGGGACGCCGGTGCGGACGGCGACCTCGCCGCCGGGGAGCAGCATCGCCACCGCCACCGAGAACCCGGTGCCGAGCTTCTGGTTGCTGACCGCCAGCCCGCGCCCGACCCGCCCGCCTCCGGGTGCGCTCGGCTTGGGCTCGTGCCAGCCCGCCGCGTCGACGGCGGCGTCCAGCACGGCCTGGAACTGGAGACCGGTCTTGCGGTGCCCGGCCGCCGACGGCTCGCCGTCGGCGAGCAGGTTCCGGCGGCGGAACTCGTACGGGTCCAGCCCGAGCTCCCCGGCGACGGCGTCCATGTGCGACTCCAGCGCGAAGATCACCTGGGGCTCGCCTGGCGCGCGCATGAACCCGGCCGGGACGTGGTTGGTGTAGACGCAGGCGGCGTCCATGAACACGTGCTCGAACCGGTAGCCGCCGCCGAGATGGCGGGGGCCCACCAGATGCACCTCGGGCCGCGGCTTGTAGGCGGCGTAGGCCCCGCCGTCGAAGATCGCCTCGGCGCGGTGGGCGACGAGCGTCCCGTCCCGGCGCACGCCGGTCTTCATGCGGATGACCGAGCCGTGCCGTGTGCTCGCCGCGGCGAACTCCTCGTCGTAGTCCATCGCGAAGCGCACCGGGCGGCCCGTCAGCCTGGCCAGGTGGTACGCGAGCGGGGCGTCGCGCAGGTCGCCCTTGCCGCCGAAGTCGCCGCCGATCCGGACGAACTCGAAGACGATGTCGTCCTCCGGCACCCCGATGGCCTGGGCGAGCCATGCCCGGCCGGGGAACGGGTTCTTGTGCGTCATCCACACCTGGACCCGGCCGTCCTCCCCGATCCGCACCGTGGACACCGACGGCTCGATGTAGCCCTGGTGGGTGGGGGGCGTCCTGTACTCGTTCTCGAAGACGAGGTCCGACTCGGCGAAGCCCTGCTCGACGTCGCCGTGGCTCCACTTCACGTACGACTGGACGTTCGGCACGTCATCGGGGATGAGATGCGGGAGCGGCCATCCCGGCGGCGGGTCGGGCACGTACCCGTAGGACCGGACGTCGGGATGCAGGACGGGCGCGCCCTCGGAGGTCGCCTCGACCGGGTCGAACACCGCGGGCAGCGGCTCGTACTCGACGTCGATGAGCTCCACGGCCGCGGCGGCGATCTCCACCGACTCGGCGGCGACGGCGGCCACGCGATCGCCCGCGAACCGCACCACGTCCCGGGCGAGCAGGGGCAGGTCGCGGAACATCCGTCCCACCATGGTCGGCGGCGCGTCCCGCCCGGTGAGCACCGCGTGCACGCCCTCCAGTTCCCGTGCGCCGGAGGCGTTCACCGACACGATGCGCGCGTGCGGGTGCGGTGAGCGCAGCGTCCTGCCCCACAGCATTCCCGGAACCATCACGTCCGCCGCGTACAGCGCCTCACCTGTGACCTTCGACGGGCCCTCGATCCGGGGAATGCGTTTTCCAATATGGCTCGTCGTATCGGTCACGGCCACACCTTGTGAACGCACAGACCATTGGCCTGTGATCTGCCGAACGCAGAAAGGGGCGACAATGGGGGGACAACCTTCGCGAGGCTAATAGTGGCTCCTGGAAAGGTCAAGGGCGTCCGGCAAGGCGATGCACGAGTCGTTATCCGGAAGCGTTCGTCCTGCCGTTCCGCGGGCCGGGCGTTCAGGTCGCGGCGAGGACTTCCTCCAGCAGGCGGCGGCCGGCGGCCACGGACCCGGCCTCGATGCAGAGCCGGTCCATGATCTCCATGTAGTCGTCCACGTCCTTGGGCTTGTCCAGGTACAGCGCGCTGTTGATCTGCTCGATGTAGACGACGTTGGCCAGGTCGGGCTCGGGGAACTGCAGAATGGTGAACGGCCCGCCCGCGGCGGCGTGCCCACCGGCGTCGAAGGGGACGATCTGCACGGTGACGTTGGGCAGCTCGGTGATCTCGATCAGATGCCGTAGCTGCTCCCGCATGACCTCGCGGCCGCCCATCGGGCGGCGCAGGGCGGCCTCGTCGAGCACGGTCCACAGCTTGGGCGCGTTGGGCTCGGTGAGCAGCCGCTGCCGCGCGATCCTGAGGCCGACCCGGTGCTCGATCTCCTCGGGCGGCGCGCCGGTGTGGCGCAGCAGGATGACGGCGCGGGCGTAGTCGGGGACCTGGAGGAGCCCGGGGATGAACTGCACCTCGTACGTGCGGATGGCCGAGGCGACCTCTTCGAGCCCGATGTAGGTCTCGAACCAGGAGGGCAGGATGTCGCTGTAGCGATGCCACCAGCCCTGGGTCCGGGCCCGGCGGGCCAGGTCGAGGATCGCCTCCCGCTCGAACTCGTCCCGGACCCCGTACAGCGTCAGCAGGTCCGCGACATCGCGTTCCTTGGCGCTGTTGCGCCCCAGCTCAAGCCGGCTGATCTTGGAGTGGGTGGCGCGGATCGCCGCGCCCGCCTCTTCCCTGGAGATGCCGCGCGCCTCCCGCAGCCTGCGCAATTGGGCGCCCAGCAGGATGCGCAGCGCCGTCGATCCCGTGCGGGATCGGGGAACCGGATTTCCTGCGCTCATGGTCTCGCTCAACCGGGTCGGGTACATGGCTTCTCCTCCGGCGGAGTCACCCAACGATGCCGCGCCGCCCACCTTGCGGCCGACTCGATCTGACCGTGCCTTTCCCTCCCCTCGGCGCTATCCAGGAACAGTACTCGGGTTCGCCGAAAACACCAGAGCATTGCACGAATTCGGACTGACGCCCCTGTTACCGGCAGTGGCGGCCCCTCTATAGGCCGCAGGTGTGAACGCGGACGGCCTGGGGATCCTCTCACCTGGTTCCACCGCCACCGAGCGGCCGCGTGACCACTTCCACACCGGCGACGACCTACGGTTCCGCCACCGCTTACCCCGAGGGGAAACGTCAATGCGCGCAGCAGTCGCCACCGAACCGAACGCCCCGCTGTCCTTGACCGACCGCGAGGTTCCCGAGCCCGGACCGGGCGAGGTCCTGGTGAAGGTCATCGCCTGCGGAATGTGCTACTCGGATGTGAACCTGATGCGCGGGCACCTTCCGTTCGCCCGCTTCCCCATCGTCCCCGGGCATGAGATCACCGGCACGGTCGCCGCGGTCGGCGACGGGGTGCCGGGCCTGTCCCCCGGTGACACGGTCGGTGGCCAGTGGCTGTACGACTCGGACGGGTCCTGCGACTACTGCGTGCGCGGCGACCAGATCCTCTGCCCGCGCAGGCGCGTCACGGGCGTCGTCGTGGACGGCGGGTACGCCGAGTACGTCCTGCTCAAGGGCGGGTTCACGACCCCGATTCCGGACGGGCTCGACCCGGTCGCGGCGGCGCCGCTGCTGTGCGCGGGCCTGACCGCCTTCAACGGCCTGAGGGTGGCCGGGGCGGAACCGGGCTCGCGGGTGGCGGTCATCGGCACCGGCGGGATCGGCGCGCTCGCCATCCGGTACGCCGCCGCGATGGGCGCCCGGGTCGCGGCGATCGGACGGTCGTCCCGCGGCGAGGAGAGGGCGAGGAGGCTCGGCGCGGAGCTGTTCGTCGCCGGCTCGGCGACCGACCCGGCCGAGGCGCTGAAGGCGTGGGGCGGCGGGGCGGACGTCATCCTGAACTCCGCCCCGACCAACGCGCCGGCCTCCGCCGTCCTGACCGGCCTGGCACCGGACGGGACGCTGGTGCTCTGCGGTTACGACGGCGCGCCGCTGACGCTGGAGGTCCCCCCGATGGTGCGCGACCGGCTGCGCGTCATGGCCACGCCGTCCGGCTCGCCCCACGACACCCGGGACACGCTGGCCTTCTCGGCGCAGCACGGCATCCTGCCCGACATCGAGCGCATCGGGATCGACGACGCCCCGGCGATGCTGGAGGCCATGGCCGGCGGGTCCCTGCACGGTGTCCGCCGCGTCATCACCTTCGGCTGACCGGCGAGCGGCATGCCCGGACCACCCGGGCCGTTCACGGGAGGGCAAAGTCTCGGCACCCATCCGCGATGGCGTGTTTGTCCCGTCATCCGGTGCGTAAGTCTCCAGTGGGCGATTGGACATTCGGATGGCCACACCTGACGAGACGGCGGGCGGTAAGGCGGGCGCTACGGCAGGCGGTACGGAGGCATCGGACGCGGAGACATCGGACGCCGAGGCATCGGACGCGGAGGAGGTGGCGAGGCCCGCGATCACCGTCCTGAACGACGAGGGCCAGGTGGTCGGATGGACACGGGCCGCCGAGACGCTCCTCGGGTTCCGCGCCGAGGACATCCTCGGCCATCCCGGTGGCGAGCTCCTCGCGGGAGGGGGCGACGTCTCCCGGATCTGGAGCCGGGACGGCGACGGCGACATCGGGTACCGGTCGGGTCTCGAAGAGCTCCGCCACCGGGACGGCCAGAGGACCCTGGTCCGCCTTGAGCGGTCGCGGCTCCTCGTCCCGAGAGGACCGCACGACTGGCTCTTGTGCGCCCTGCCCGCGAGCGCGGACGGCGGCGTTACCTCGGTGCTGGAGCCGCTGCTGACCCGCGCCCCCGTGGTCGTGGCCGTCTGGGACCGCGACCTGTGGTGCGTCTGGCTGAACGAGGGCGCGCAGCAGCTGCGCGACGTGTTCCCCTATTTCCGGGTCGGCGGAAAGCTGACGGAGATCCCTCCCGACGCGGACGCCCCGTTCCCGCCGGACCTGATCCAGGAGGTGCTCGACGGCGGCGAGGCCGTGATCGACCGCGAGTCCCGCTGGTCCCTGGCCGGTGAGGAGGAGGAGCGCGCCCTGTCGACCTTCCTGTTCCGCGTGGAGGGCGTGGACGGGCGTCCCCTGGGCGTGTGCCTGCTGGCCATCGACATCACGCACAGCATGGCGCGGGAGCGCCTCGCCTTGCTGCGCCAGGCCAGCGTCCGGGTCGGGACCACGCTCGACGTCATGCGGACCGCGCAGGAACTGGCGGACCTGACCGTGCCGGACTTCGCCGACTACGTGACCGTCGACCTGTCGGAGTCGGTCCTCCCCGGCCCCGAACCCCTGGACGATCTGGACACCGACGACGTGGGCCGGCCGGTGTTCCGCCGCGCTGCGCTGGCCTCGATCCACGGCGAGGTCCCCGGTTCGCTCCTGCCGGCCGGGCAGGCGGTCTACGTGCCGGAGCACTCGCCGTTCACCCGCGTTCTGGAAACCGGCCGCTCATACCTCGAACCGGTGCTGGACACCTCGCCCGACGGCTGGCTCAGCCACGACCCGCCCCGCGCCAGGGTCGTCCATGAGACCGGCATTCACACCCTGGTCATCGTTCCGTTGAAGGCGCGGGGGACCATCCTGGGCGTCGCCGCGTTCCTGCGCACCGAGAACGAGACGTCCTTCACGAGGGACGACCAGATCCTCGCGGAGGAACTCGCCGACCGCGCGGCGCTGAGCCTGGACAGCGCCCGCCAGTACACGCGCGAGCACACCGCGGCCCTGACCCTGCAACGCCATCTCCTGCCGAGCCGCATCTCGGGCGGGGACGCCATGGACGTGGCCTCGCACTACATGCCGTCCACACGCTATGAGGGCGTCGGGGGCGACTGGTACGACACGATCGCCCTGCCCGGCTCCCGCGTCGCCCTGGTCATCGGCGACGTGACCGGGCACGGCATCGCCGCGGCCGCGAGCATGGGGCGCCTGCGCACCGCCATGCGCACCCTCGCCTACCAGGACCTGCCGCCGGACGAGCTGCTGACCCGCCTGGACGACGTGTTCGCGCGCGAGGCGGAGGAGGACGACCGCGACTCCCCCATCGCCGCGACCGTCCTGCTGGCGCTGTACGACCCGGCGGCCGGGCGGTGCACGATGGCGTCGGCGGGGCACCCGCCGCCCGCGCTGATGGACCCGGGCGGCTCGATCACCTTCCCGGACGTTCCTCCCGGCACCCCGATCGGGCTGGGCATGGGTACGCACCAGTCGATGGACCTCGACCTCGCCGAGGGAACGCTGATGGTGCTCTACACCGACGGCCTGATCGAGCGTCGCGGGTCCGACCTCGACGAGGGCATGAGCCGCCTGGGCGCGGCGCTCGCCGACTCTCGGGGGCCGCTGGCGGAGATGTGCAGGGATGTGGCCGGCACCCTGGTGGGCGAGGACGCGGAAGACGACGTGACGCTTCTGCTGGCCCGCACCCGCGCGACGCGACCCTAGGGCCTCAGGCCCTGGTCAGAGCGTCCTCGACGGTCCGGGCGGCCTCGATGAGCGCGGGCGCCCACCGCTCGGCGGTGGCGCGGTCGAAGCGGCTGGACGGCACCACCAGGGCGATCGCGCCGAGCGGCGCTCCCGCCGGGTCGCGCACGGCGGCGGCGACGGCGCAGATGCCCTGCTCGCTCTCCTCCAGGTTGACCGCGTACCCGTCCCGGCGGACGACCTCCAGCTCGGCGCGCAGCCGTTCGCGGGTCGGCGGCGTCCCCGCCGTCAGCACGGGAAGGTCCTCGGCAAGGAAGCGCGAGTCCAGGTCGTCCTCGGGGAGCGCCGCCAGCAGCGCCTTGCCGCCCGCCGTCGCCCCGGCGGGCAGGACGAGGCCGGTGCGGTCGCCGACCCGTACCGCGCGGGTGCCCTCAAGGCACTCGACGAACCGGACGCTCTGCCCTTCGAGGACGGACAGGCTCACCGTCTCCCCGGTCCGCCGCCGCAGCTCCTCCAGCATCGGCGCGGCGGCGCGGCGGACGTCCAGGCGCTCGTTCGCGACCAGGCCGATCTTGGTGAGGGCGGGTCCGATCCGGTACGCGGCGTTCCCCTTGTCCTGGGCGGCGAACTCGTGTTTCTTGAGCGTCGCCAGCAGGCGGTGCGCGGTGGAGCGGGCGATGCCGAGCTCGGCCGCCGCGTCCGCGACGCGGAGGCTCGGGCGGGCGCTGAGCAGGACGAGGATGCGCAACGCGTTGTCGACCGAACTGAGTCCCGGCGACGAGGAGCCCCCGCTATTCGACATAGAGGAATCGTATGCTGCCGATGTTCAAAGTCAAGGGACGGTCGCCGTCCGGCGAGGCGCTCAGCGGTCGCGCTTGCGCGGCCCCGCGAAGCCGAACAGATACGCGGCGACCTTCCGCATCTGGATCTCCTCCGCCCCCTCGGTGATCCGATACCGCCGGTGGTGGCGGTAGATGTGCTCGAACGGCGTGTGCCGCGTGTACCCGAGCCCGCCGTGCACCTGCATGGCGCGGTCGGCGGCCTCGCAGACGAAGCGGTTGGCCCGATAGTTGCACATCGAGACCCGGTCGCTGATCTCCAGATGCGGCACCCGGTCCAGTTCCCAGGCGGTCTTGCGGACGAGCCCGCGCAGCATCTCCGCCTCGGTCTGCAACTCGACCAGCGGCCACTGGATCGCCTGCCGCGTCGCCAGCGGCTGCCCGAACGTCGTGCGCTCCCGCGCGTACTCGACGCTGCGGTCCACGCAGTACTGCCCGGCGCCGACACCGGACGCCGCCTGCCTGATCCGGTTCTCGTGGACGAAGGTCTGCGCCACCGCCAGCCCCTCGCCCTCCGCGCCGAAGATCGCCGAATCCGGCACCCGCACGTCGCGCAGCGTCACCTCGGCGTGGTCGGTCGGCATGTTGAACGTCCACCAGTGGAAGTCCACCGAGAAGCCGGGGGTGTCGACCGGGACGATGAAGGCCGTGATGCCGCGCGCGTCGCCCGGCTCGCCGGACGTCCTGGCGAACACCACGTCATGGGTGGCGGTGTGCATCCCCGAGTTGAACCGCTTGGCGCCGTTGATGATCCAGTCGCCCCCGCGGCGGACCGCCGTGGTCTCCATCCAGGTCGCGTCGCTGCCGTGCTCGGGCTCGGTGAGCCCGAAGCCGACCCGGCGCTCCCGCGTCAGCATCGGCTCCAGGAACTCCTCCCGCTGCTCGGGCGTCCCGTACTCCAGCATCATGTGGACGAACGGGAAGTTCCCCACCACCGACGACTCGTTCTGCAGGTCGTTGTGCAGGCCGAGGCCCCGGTGGGCGAGATGCTCGCGGATCACCGCCATGTCGAGGTTGGTGCCGTCCGAGCCGCCGACCTCCTTGGGCAGCCCGTACCGCAGCCATCCGGCCGCGTCGGCGCGCCGGAACATCTCGGCGAGCAGCTCCTCCCACTCCGGCCGCGGCACGCCGCCGTTCTCGAAGTCGGTACGGGCGTACTCGCGGCGGTGGTCGAAGAACCGCTCGTTGTCGTCCTGCCGCTGGAGCGGGACGATCTCCCGCTCGATGAAGGCGTCGAGGTCCGCCAGGAGCCCGGTCAGCCGGCCGGGAAGGGTGAAGTCCACGCGCACGTCCTCCCTGAACGTTCGTTCAGCCAGCATGGCATCCCCGGTCGTGGGCCAGGTCACCCTATCGCAGTCTGGCTGAACGATCGTTCAGCAGCGCAAAGCCGCGGCACGGGATCCGCCGTCAGGCGTCGAACCACTGGTTCGTCGTCTTCTTCGGCTGGGGCTTCGGCGCGGGCGCCTCCCGGGACGGGGCGGCCGGCTCACGGCGCCGCGCGAGCTCCCGCGTACGGCGGTCCAGGTCGGCCGCGTGCACCATCTCCGCCTCGCCGGGGAACACCGACACGATCACCAGGAGGACGACCGCCACGACGCTCACCCCGACGACCAGCGGCATCAGCAGGTCGATGGCGCCGGCCCCGGCCGGCTCGCCCGCGCCCGCCGCGGCGCGCACGTTCAGCGCGGCCATGCCGGCGTAGTGCATGCCGCTGACCGCCACACCCATGATCATCGCGGCGGCGCCGGTCGCGAGCGTGCCGCGGACCCGCAGCGTGAACCAGAGCGCGGCGGTGGCCGCCACCACGGCGATCAGCACCGACAGCAGCACGATGCCGGGCGTGTAGGAGACCTCGGCCGCCAGGTTCATGGCGGCCATGCCCGTGTAGTGCATCGCGGCGACGCCGAGCCCGGTGACGAACCCGGCGGGCAGCACGACGATCGCCTTCGGGCCGCCGAACCCGGCCGTGAAGATCCCCACGCCGACCACCGCGATCGCGATGATCGCGCTGAACAGCGTGAGCCCGACGCCGTACCGGATCTCCATGCCGGACACGGTGAAGCCGAGCATGGCGATGAAGTGCATGACCCAGATGCCGGTCCCGCCGATCGCCACCGCCGCCAGCGCCAGCCAGGAGGCCCGCGACAGGCCCGAGGCCGCCCGCGCGCGCGAGGTGCACTGCAGGCCGATCAGCGAGCCGATGAACGACATCACGTAGGCGGCGACAGGAGTGAGCACCCCGTAGCTGAAATGGTGAACCTGTGTCATGAAGGCCCCCGCCCCCGAAAACCGTCCCGCTCACAGCGTGACGGACCCCCTGATCAAATCGGAGGGATCCTACCGGTTCCTGGCAGGGGCCCGCTGACCGCACGCAGCCTCTGACCAGGCATTGAACGATCATGGTCGGTAGGTCAAGCCGCCACGCCGGACGTGCGGCCGCGCACTGTCCGTGACCGTTGCGGCCGTCACGTCCCCCGCGTCCCGCGGGTTGAATGCGGTCACGTTGACGGCCCGGGCCGCTCGGCCAGAGCGGGCACCGGGGACTCGGCGACGCCTACCTCGCCTCGTGGACCTCCGTGCTCGACCGGTATCCGGTGCTGACCGTCTTCCGCAATCTCATCCGCCGCCGGACGGTCGCCCACACAACCTAACAAGCGCTTGATTCTACGCGGCCACCCGCCCTACGCTGCACCGGAGCGCGGTGATCTCTGCGGGCCGGAAGACGGTTCCGGCCGGGTCGCCGGGGAGGAGGCGCCGTGGCCGAGCAGCGCATCGGGGCGAACCTGCTACAGCTTCGCTGGAACGTGCCGCCGGAGAAGGTCGCGGATTTCGAGGCGTGGTACGACGAGGAGCATCTGGCCGACATGGCGGCGGTCCCGGGGATCCTCGGCGGCCGGCGGTTCGCGCGGGTGGAGACCGGATTCTCCAGCCCCACCGAGTTCGGCTTCCTGACCCTCTATCAGCTCGCCGATCTGGAGGCGCTCACGCGGCCGGAGTTCCAGGCCCTGGTGGACGACCCCAGCCCGTGGACCCGCCGCGTCGCGTTCGACCTCGGCCTCTCCCGTACCGTGTACGAGCGGATCGGCCCGTTCACGGCGGGCGACGCCACGCAGCCGGTCGGCTCGGCGCTGCTGCACGTCATGATGGCCGCCGAGCCCTCCGTCGTGGACGACTTCAACTCCTGGTACGACGAGGAGCACGTACCGGCGATCCTGGGCGCGCCCGGGGTGCTGAGCGCCCGGCGGTTCGCCGCCGTCCCCGACGACTCGGGCTACAACGGGGAGAACCCTGAGGCCGACCACACCTTCCTCGCGGTGTACGAGCTGGCCGACGCCGGGGTCGTCGACGATCCGGCCTTCCGCAAGGCGGGCGCCCCGACACCCCGACGCGAGCGCCTGGGCACGGCCGTCCGCTCGCACGTCCAGGTCTACCGGCAGGTCTTCCCCAAGGAGGGCGCGTTCGAGGGGAGCGGATCGTGAAGGTCGGAGCGATCGCCGTCACGCCCGTCGACGACGGCGTCGGGCACGTCACGCCCGGCCAGCTCTACGCGGCCGGAAGCGGTGGCCGCGGGGGCAAGGGGACCCGGGACGAGGACTGGGAGGAGCACCGCGAGTTCCTGTCCCCCGACGGTGAGCTGGAGATGCCCGTCGGGACGTTCGTCATCCGCTCCGACGACCGGCTGATGCTGGTCGACGCGGGCTACGGCCCGCAGGCGCCGCCGACCGTCTCCGGCCCCCGCCTCCCGGAGAACCTGGCCGCCGCGGGCGTCCGTCCCGAGGACGTCACGGACGTGGTCCTCACCCACCTGCACGCCGACCACATCGGCTGGTGCGCCGTCGAGGGCAAGGCGACCTTCCCCTCCGCCACCTACCGCTGCGCCGAAGCGGACTGGACCCGGTTCGTGGACGGCGCGGCCGAGGAGAACGCGCCCGACGCGAAGTACCGCGAGGTGGCGGCCGCGACGCTCGGCCCGATCAAGGATCGCTTCGAGATGTTCACGGGCGAGACGACGCTCGCGCCCGGGGTCGATGTCGTGCCCGCCCCCGGCCACACCCCCGGCTGCTCGATGCTCGTCCTGAGCGGCGGCGGCGAGCGGGCCCTGCTGATCGGGGACGTCGTCCACCACCCCGTCCAGCTCCTGGACGACGCCTGGGAACGGGTGATCGACGTCGACGAGGCGCGGGCCCGCGCCACGCAGATCGCGGTCGCGCGGGACCTCGTCCGCGACGGGACGCCCGTGGTCGGCGCGCACTTCCCCGGCTTGCGTTTCGGTCGCGTCGTCCGGGACGGGAACAGGCGACGATGGGCGACATGACCTTCCGTATCGCCGTCCTCGACGACTATCAGCACGTCGCCCTCGACCTGGCGGACTGGGACTCGCTCGGCCCGGACGTCACGGTCGTCCCCTTCCACGACCATGTGGCGGACGAGGACGCCCTGGTCGCACGACTGGTGCCGTACGACGCCGTCGTGGCGATGCGCGAGCGCACGCCCTTCCCCGCCCACGTGCTGCGGAGGCTGCCCAACCTGCGGCTGCTGGTCACGACGGGCTTCGTCAACGCGGCGATCGACGTCCCGGCGGCGCGCGAGCTCGGCATCACCGTGTGCGGCACGGAGGGGCTGGCGGGCATGGTCTCGACGGTCGAGCTGACCTGGGGCCTCATCCTCGCGCTGGCGCGGCGGATCCCGCAGCAGGACGCGGCCGTCCGGTCCGGCGGGTGGCAACTCGGGCTGGGCATGCTCCTCCAGGGCAAGACCCTCGGGGTGCTCGGGCTCGGCAACATCGGCCGCGCGGTCATCCCGGTCGGCCGGGCGTTCGGCATGCGCGTGACGGCCTGGAGCCGCAACCTCACGCCCGAGAAGGCCGCCGAGGCCGGCGCGGAGTACCGTCCCCGCGAGGCCTTCTTCGCCGAGGCCGACGTGGTGACCGTCCACCTCAAGCTCGGCCCCGGCTCGCACGGCTACGTGACCCGGGACGATTTGCGCCGCATGCGGCCGACGGCGCTGCTGGTCAACACCTCGCGCGGTCCGCTGATCGACGAGGAGGCGCTCGCCGAGGCGCTGCGCGAGGGGTGGATCGGCGGGGCCGCGCTCGACGTCTACGGCGCCGAGCCGCTGCCGCTCGACCACGAGCTGCGCCACCTGCCGGGCACCGTCCTGTCGCCGCACGTCGGATACGTCACCGATGACAGTTACCGGGGCTACTTCGCCCAGATCGTCGAGGACGTGGCCGCCTTCCTCGACGGGAAGCCGATCCGCGAACTCGGCTAGGACAGCCGTCGAGGAGAGTTCATGAACGCCCAGCAGGTGCCCGACGAGCCGCTCACGCCCTGGAAGCCGCCCGGCTACCGCGTGGACGAGCGCGGAAAGGTCGTCGGGGCGCGTCCCGGATCGCCCAACAACTGGGGACGCTGGGGTGAGGACGACCAGCTCGGCTGCGCCAACCTCATCACCCCCGGCAGCGTGCGCAGGGGCGCGTCGATGGTGCGCACGGGCACCTGGTTCTCGCTGGGCCTGCCGATCGGGGTGCCGCCGACGGGCGCCGTGCCGCGGCCGATGGTGCTGCGCACGGCGGCGGCCGGTGACGGCGTGCTGGACCCTCCCTCCACCCACCCGCCCTACTCCGACGAGGTCCTGGTGATGGGCACGCAGACGTCCACCCAACTGGACGGGCTGGCGCACGTCGCGGCGGACGACACCATGTACAACGGCTACTGGGCCGGTCTGGTCACCGCGGGCGGCGGCGCCAAGCGGCTGGGCGTCCACACCATGGGACGCGGGATCCTCGGGCGCGGCGTCCTGCTGGACATCGCCCGCCATCTCGGCGTCCCCTGCGTCCCGCCCGGCACGGTGATCGGCCCGGACCTGCTGGACGACGCGCTGTCGGCGACCGGGCTCGACCTGGGCTCCGGCGACATCCTGCTGGTGCGGACCGGGGCGCTGGGGAGCTGGGACGGCACGCCGGGCTCGTTCGGCATGTCGCCGCAGCCGGGACTGGACGCCTCGGCCGCCGCCTGGATCGCCGAACGGGACCTCGTCCTGGTCGGCGCCGACAACTCGGCGGTCGAGGCGCTGGACGCCACGCGGGACTCCTGGGACATCCCCTTCCACATCGCGGCGCTGCGCGACCTCGGCCTGCCGCTCGCCGAGCTGCTGTGGCTGGACGACCTGGCCGAGGACTGCGCGGAGGACGGAGTGGCCGAGTTCCTGTTCGTCGCGCAGCCGCTCCCGATCGTCGGCGCCGCGGGCTCGCCGTTGAACCCGATGGCCGTCAAATAGGCCGGATCAGACCCCCGTTCCGGTTCGTGTCTGCCCGAGGTAGGACGCGAGCACGGTGTCACGGTCGCGCAGTTCCTCCGACGCGGCCTCCATGACGATCGAACCGCCGCTCATCACGGCGGCGCGCTGGCAGATCCTGGTGGTGAGGTGGACGTTCTGCTCGATGACCAGCAGCGCCGTCCGTTCCCGCACGGCCACCAGCGCCTGGGCGACCGCGTCGGCGACCAGCGGCGCCAGCCCCAGCGAGGGCTCGTCCACCAGCAGCAGCCGCGGCGCCGCGACCAACGCGCGGCCGATGGCGACCATCTGCTGCTCGCCGCCGGACAGCGCGAAGCCCAGCCGGCCCCGCAGCTTGACCAGCGGCGGGAACAGGTCGTAGACGTCGTCGAAGCCGAACCCGCCGGTCCGCCCTCCGCGCGCGGTGGTCCCGATCTGGAGGTTCTCGTGGACGGTGAGGTCGGGGAACACATGGCGCCCCTCCGGCACGTGGATGAGCCCGCGCCGGGCGACCTCCTCCGGTGACACCCGGGCCAGGTCGCGGCCCTCGAACGTGACCGTCCCGGTGCAGGCGGTCAGCCGGCTGACCGCGCGCAGCGTCGAGGTCTTGCCCGCGCCGTTGGGGCCCAGCAGCGCCACCGCCTCGCCCTCGTCCACGGTCAGGTCGATTCCCCGGACGGCGTGCGTGGTGCCGTACCGGACGTGCAGTCCCTCAATCCGCAGCATCTGCCGGAACTCCCAGGTAGGCGCTCACCACGCGATCGTCCCGCCAGACCTCGTCGGGCCGGCCGAAGGCGATGATCCGGCCGAGCTCCAGGACGGCGAGGCGGTCGCACAGCGCGTCAAGAAAGTCGATCTTGTGGTCGACCAGGACAAGGGTGTTGCCCGCCGCCCGCACCTCGCCCAGCAGCGTGGCCAGCGCGGTGGTCTCGGCGTCGTTCAGGCCGGCGCTGGGCTCGTCGAGCAGCAGCAGCTTGGAATCGCCCGCGAGCGCCCTGGCCAGTTCGAGCAGCCGCTGCTGCCCGTAGCTGAGCAGCGACGCGTCCTCGGCCGCGAGCTCGGCGAGCCCGACGAGCTCCAGCGCCTCCATCGCGCGGTCCCAGCGGCGGCGCTCGCGCCGGAACATCAGCGGCCGGGCGGGCCACGCTCCGGTCAGCCCGCGCAACGCGGGGTCGGACGACGACAGCAGGACGTTGTCGATGCAGGACAGCTCGCCGTACACCTGCGGGGCCTGGAACACGCGGCCGATCCCGGCGCGGTGCGCGGAGCGCGGCCTGCCCAGGCGCACCGGCGTGCCGTCCACCGACACCCGGCCCTGGGCCGGGACGATGCCGCACAGCGCGTTGAGGAAGCTGGTCTTGCCGCTGCCGTTGGGCCCGGCCAGGCCGATCAGTTCCCCGCGCTCGACGGACAGGCCGACGTCGTCGACCACGCGTAGGCCGCCGAAGGTGACGGTGATCCCCTCAGTTTCGAGCAAAGGGCACCCCCTTTCGCATGAGCCGGTCCGGAACGACCCGGTCGGCGAACCGGCGGACGGCCTCGGCGATGCCGTTGGGCAGCAGCAGGACGACGGCCAGCAGCATCAGCCCGTATACGATCGAGCTGTACTCCTCGATCCCCGACAGCACCCGGGGCAGCCCGACGAACACCGCCGCGCCGATCAGCGGCCCCCACATCGAGTTGATGCCGCCCAGCAGCAGCATCAGGAAGATGCCGATGGCCAGGTCGATGTGGAAGGACTCGGTGCCGATGACGCCCTGCCAGTGGCCGATCAGGGAGCCCGCCAGCCCGCCCAGCGCCGAGCCCAGCATGAACAGTACGAGCTGCACGCGCTGGACGGCGACGCCGGAGAGGCCGGCGACCAGGCCGTTGTCGCGCGCCGCGAGCGCCTCGCGGCGCATCGGCGAGCGCTCGATGCACGCGGTCAGCAGCAGGCACAGGCCCAGGGTCCCCAGGAACAGCCAGAACACCTGGCCGTCCTTGACGAACTCGTAGCCGAACAGCCGCGGCGGATCGATGCCGACGGCCTGCCCGTGCGGGCCGGTGAACCCGTCCGCGCGCTGGAACACGACCATGCCGACCTGGGTGACCGCGAACGTCGCGATCGCGAAGTAGAAGTGCTGCGCCTTGCGCACCAGCGCCCCCACCACGCCCGCCACGAGCGCCGTGACGAGCATCGCCGCGGCGGCGCCGACCCAGAACGGCTGGCCGTCCTCCCCTCGGGTGATCCAGGCGGAGGTGTAGCCGCCGAACGCCATCATGAACGTCTGGCAGAACGCGAACCGCCCGGCGAGGCCGAAGACCAGGTAGAAGCCCAGCGCGGCGATCGAGTAGACCAGCCACAGGTTCACCAGGAACTGGCTGGACCTCGACGTGGCGGCCTGCGGGGCGATCAGGGCGACGAGCACCACGAAGGCGGCGATGGCCAGGAAGTGGTGCCGCCGGTAGTCGGGCGGGCGCACCGCCCTGAGCGGGTCCCGCAGGACCTGGTTCTCAGATGTTTCGCTCGTGTTCGTCTTGTCGGCCGTCTTGTCGGTCTTGTTGGCGTTATCCGGCGTCGTGGCGGCCTGCGCGGCCGCCGGCTCCCGGGGCGTCACAGCCGGCTCCTCGCGAGGTCGAACAGTCCCTGCGGGCGCAGGGCGATGACGATGAACAGCACGATCGCCGGGTAGGTCGCCGCGTACTCGGGCAGCACGTACCCGCCGACCAGCTGCTGGACGATGCCGATCACCATGGCTCCGGCCACGACGCCGCCCAGGCTGCCGAACCCGCCCAGCACCGCCGCGGCGAACGCCGTGATCATCAGGCCGAAGCCGAAGTTCAGCTCGACGGCGCCCAGCGGCGCCACCAGCAGCCCGGCCAGCCCCGCCAGCATCGCCGACAGGGCGAAGGCCGCCATCGCGACGTACTTGGTCCGCACGCCCATGAGCTGCGCGGTCTCCGGGTCGGCCGCCAGCGCCCTGACCTGGCGGCCGAACGCGGTGCGCTGGAAGACCATCAGCAGCGCGATCACCGCGATCGCGCCGACGATGAGGATGAGGATGCGCTGGTAGGCGATGTTGGCGCCGCCGACGCGCAGGACGCCGCCGCCCACGGGGCTGTCCAGCGCCCGGGGGGTGGCGCCCTGCCACACCGAGATGAAGCCGCGGATCACGATGGCGGCCGCCAGGGTGGCGATCACGACCACCATCGCGGGCCGCTTGCGCAGCGGCGCGTGCGCCACCCGCTCGATCAGCACGCCGATCAGGCCCATCAGCACGATGGTCAGGACATAGCCGGGGATGGTGGGCAGGCCGAGGTCGGCCACCGTCCACACCCCGATGTAGGCGCCCAGGGTGATCAGATCGCCATGGGCGAAGTTGATCACCCCGGTGGCCTTGTAGAGGACGAGGAAGCCGAGCGCCACCAGGGCGAGCACGGCGCCCAGTGCGATGCCGCCCGCGGTCAGCGCGATGAATTTGTCCACGGTCAGCCCTTCGCCGCCTCCGTCGGCGGGAACTGGTAGGTGATCATCTCGGTGGACTTGCCGTCCGTGCCGAACCGCTGGATCGAGACGGTGTGGTTCATGAAGTGCGCGCCGTCGGTCTTGTACTCGGCGGCGCAGATGATCCCCTGCTGCGGGGTGACGGTGATGCTGTTCATCGCCTTCCTGATCGCCTCGGGGTCGGTGCTGCCGGCCTTCTCGATCGCGGCCTTGGCGATGTAGACGGCGTCATGGCTCTCCGCCGCCAGGTCGGTCGGGATCTGATTGAACCGCCGCAGGTACTCCTGCCCGAAGGCGTTGGTCGCCGGGTTCTTGGACCCGACGGGCGCGCAGGCGTTGGTGCCGTACAGCAGGCTCAGCGCCTCACCGGTGACCAGCTTGTTGTTGGCCGCGATGTTGGCCGAGGACGAGGAGATCGTGGGGATCTTCATCCCGTTCTGCACGAACTGCTTGAGCTGGACGGCCAGCGGGTTGGGGTAGGTGAACGCGATGACCGCCTGCGAGCCCTTCATCGCCAGCACGTCCTGGGTGAGGTCGGTGGCGGTCGGGTCGTAGTTGCGGGTGGCCACCGGGGTGAGACCGCGCTGCTTGAGCGCGGCGGCGACGGCCTTGGTGTTGGTCATCCCGTACGACTCGTTGGTGCCCATCAGGCCGATCTTGGTGGCCTTGAGCTGCTCGACGGCGAACCGGACGGTCGCCTGGTCCTTGAACTCGTCGGACGGCTGCACCACCCAGAACCACTCGCTGCCGCCCGGACCGCCGAAGCGCAGCGGCGAGCTGGCGCTGGCCAGGCTGATCAGC
Organism: Actinomadura sp. SCN-SB; assembly: GCF_043906805.1. NCBI lineage: Bacteria > Bacillati > Actinomycetota > Actinomycetes > Streptosporangiales > Thermomonosporaceae > Actinomadura > Actinomadura sp. SCN-SB. The sequence continues at coordinate 134,758 of NZ_JBIMPP010000004.1, forward strand.
GGGATGCCGGCGCGGTCCACCTGGGTCTTGCTGGCCAGCAACGCCGACGAGGCGGTGAAGCCGAGCATCACCACGGGGTCCTTGTCGACCGCCTGGAGGAACTGGCCGGTGGCCTTCTGCGGGTTGAGCGGGTCGGCCGCGACCCGCTCCAGCACGATCTTCTGCCCCTTGATCCCGCCCGCGGCGTTGATCTTCTCCACGGCCATCCGGGCGCCGTTGTTGTAGTCGTCGATGGCGGCGGCGCTCTCGCCCTTGACCTCCCACAGCCCGACCATCTTGATCGGCTCGTCGATGCCCTTCTCGGATCCACCGCCGGAGCCGCCGCACGCGGCCACGAGGACAGCGCAGGCTCCGATCAGTGACGTCAAGGCGGGTCTGGCACGCATGGTGATCGCCTCCATACACACGTCCGGCCCTGGCGGGAGCCGTTCGCCCGCCCCCCTCGGCCGTTGTGGTGGTCAGCTTCTACCAAGCGCTTGTTTTAGTCAATGGTCTCGATCTGGCCAGCTCAGACGGCGTGATCATCCGAACGCCTGCTGTATGGTGCGCGCGATCAGCTCGCCGAACCCGTGCAGCGCCCGCTCGCCGGAGCGCTCCTGGGGCGCGGCGACCACGACGGCGGCGGCCGTCCCGGTCTCCGGCGGGACGGGCACCGCGGCCGCCCACAGCGGCCGTTCCGGCTCGGCCTGGACGGCGTACCCGCGGCGCCGCACCTCGTCCAGGACCGGGGCCGCGCCGGCCGCCTCGGCGGCGCCGAGGACGCGCTCGGCCTCCGCCCCGTCCATCGCCGAGAGGATCGCCTGGCCGCCCGCCGTGTCCATGCCGAACGGGCCGCTGTAGCCCACCGGGTAGGAGATGCGCAGCGGATGGGTGCTGGCGATCTCGTCGGCGACGATGAGCGACGAGCCGTCCGCGACCGTCAGCCACACGGTCTCGTTGGTCGCGTCGTGCACCGCCCGCAGCACCCCGCGGACCCGTTCGCGCACCGTCCGGTCCCCGACGAACCGGCCGCCGACCGACAGCGCGCGGCCGGTGAGCACCCACCGGCCGTCGCCGGGCGCGGGCCGGATCCAGCCCTCCTCGTGCAGCGTCGCCAGGATGCGCTGAACCGCGCTCTTGTCCATGCCGAGGTCTCTGGCGAGCGCGCCGAGCCCCACGGGCTGGCGTTCCGACACCGCTTCGAGCACGGTGAGCGCCCTGCTCACCACCTGGATCGTCTTGACAGCCACCGTCCGGGAGCCCCACGCTAGAGTCGATTGGTGCTACACCATATCACTCAGTGATACACCTGTGGGCGCGACCGACCCGGGAGTAGCCGATGGCCCGTATCCACCCCGCCGAGGGCTTCGACCTCGGCGACCTCGACCGGCTCGACCAGCGGACGCGGATCGCCCGGCTGCACGCCTCCGTCCTGGCGCACCGGCCGAAGATCGCCCACGCCGTGAACGAGGCGTACCGCGCCGCGCTCGAAGAGGAGGGCACGCTGCCGCCGCGGCTGGTGGAGCTGGTCCGCATCCGGCTGGCCTTCCACAACCAGTGCCGCAGTTGCATGGCCGTCCGGTACACCTCGGGCATCGAGGACGGCGTCACCGAGGACCTGGTGTGCTCCCTGGAGAAGCCCGAGGAGGCCGAGGACCTGACCCCCGCCGAGCGCGCCGCGCTGCGCTTCGCCGACCTGCTCGCCACCGACCATCTGGCCATCGACGAGTCCGTCTACGACGACCTGCGGCAGTACTTCGACGAGGGCGAGATCGTGGAGCTGGGGCTGCGGTGCGCCCGCACGATCGGGTTCGGCAGGCTCAACGCGACCTGGATGAACATCGACCATCTGCCCGACCGGTTCAAGGACGTCGAGAACGTCCTGACGCCGTGGGGCGGTGAGACGATCACGTGGTGAGCGAGGCCGAGGCGCTGGTCCTGGAGGACTACGGCCGCCTGGAACGCCGCGCGCTGCCGCTGCCGCCCATCGGCGCGGACGACGCGCTGCTCCGCGTGGAGGCGTGCGGGCTGTGCGGCTCCGACCACGAGGTCTTCACCGGCCGCATGCGCTGGCCCGTGGGCTTCATCCCCGGCCACGAGACCGTGGGCGTGCTGGAGAAGGTCGGCGCCGCCGCCGCCGAGCGGTGGGGCGTGCGGGAGGGAGACCGCGTCGCCGTCGGCAACCGGCGCGCCTGCCGTGACTGCCCCCGCTGCCGCGACGGCGACCTTGCGGGCTGCGAGCGCTTCGACCCCCGGGAGTCGTACGGCATGATCCCGGTCTCGACCGCGCCGGGCCTGTGGGGCGGCTACGCCTCGCACCACTACCTGGCGCCGGAGTCCGTCGTCCACCGCGTCCCGGACGGGCTCGACCCGGTCACGGCGACGCTGTTCAACCCGCTGGCCGCCGGGCACACCTGGGCGGCCGAGGTACCGCGCACCCGTCCGGGCGAGGTGGTGGCCGTGCTGGGGCCGGGCGTGCGCGGCATCTGCGCCGCGGTCGCCGCCAAGGCCGCCGGGGCACGGTTCGTGCTGGTCACGGGGCATGGGGAGCGCGACGCGGCCCGCCTGCGCACGGCGTCCGAACTGGGCGCCGACCTGGTCGTGGACGTCGCGCGGGACGATCCGGTGGAGGCGCTCGAAGCGGCGACCGGCGGGCTGGCCGACGTCGTGGTCGACGCCACGGCCGACGCGCCCGAGGCGTTCGGCCAGTCGCTGAGGCTCGCGGGCCGCGGCGCCCGCGTGGTGTGCGCCGGGGTACGCGGGGACGGCGTGACCGCCACCTGCGAACCCGACCTGATCATGTCGAGGGAGCTGCGCGTCATGGGAGTGCGCGGAGTCTCGACGGACGCGCCCGGACGGGCCCTGGACCTCCTCGGCTCGGGGCGCTTCCCCTTCGGGGCGGTGTCCACGCGGGTCGCGGGCTTCGGCGACGTCGCCCGCCTGCTGCTCACCATGGCGGGGAAGACCGAGGAGGCGCCGCCTCTGCACGCCGTGTTCGTCCCCGGGACGGCCCCATGAGCTGGCTCGACGACGTCCACGAGATCGAGCAGGTCATCTACGCCTACGCGATCGCCATCGACACCCGCGACTGGGACCTGCTCGACGCCTGCTTCGCCCCCGACGCCGCGATCCAGATGAGCGTCGCAGGCCGCTACCCGTCCCCGGCCGCGTACCGGGACAAGGCCAGGGCCACGCTGGCGACGCTCGACGCGACCCACCACGTCTTCTCCTCCCCGAGGATCGTCCCGGACGGGGAAGGGGCGCGGGCCCACACCTATTACCAGGCGCAGCACGCGCGCAACGACCTCGCGCCCGACTCGCTCCTCGTGATCGGCGGATGGGTCGAGGACCGCTTCGCACGCCGGGACGGCCGCTGGGTCATCACCGCCCGCCACGGAACGGCCGTCTGGTTCGACGGGAACCCGCACGTGCTCGGCCTGGACGTCGGCCGGGGGGCCAATCCCGCGCTCGGCCGATGAGTTTTCGCCCTCGCCCAAGTCTGCACTGGTGAGAAGCGATTCTGACTTGTGAGAGGGCACTGATGAGCGAGCCGAAGTCCTACACGCTGGACGCGCCGGGAGCCGTGCTGCACTACGACGTGCGCGCCGGCGAGAACACCACCGAGCCCGTCCTGCTGCTGATCGGATCCCCGATGGCCGCCCAGGGGTTCGTCAGCCTGGCCGCCCACTTCACCGACCGTACCGTGGTGACCTACGACCCTCGCGGGTCCGAACGCAGCAAGCGCACCGACGGCGCCGCGGAGACCACCGTCGACGAGCACGCCGACGACCTGCACCGGCTGATCGACGCGCTGGACGCCGGGCCGGTGGACGTCTTCGCCAGCAGCGGCGGCGCCGTGAACGCGCTGGCGCTGGTGGCCCGGCATCCCGAGCAGGTCAGGACGGTCGTGGCGCACGAGCCTCCGGCCTCCAGCCAGTTGCCCGACCGCGAGGCGATCCTGGCCGCCTGCGTCGCCATCCGGGACACGTACCTGAGCAGCGGCTTCGGCCCGGCGATGGCGAGGTTCATCGCGCTGGTCAGCCACTCGGGCCCGTTCCCCGACGACTTCGCCGAGCGGCCCGCGCCCGACCCGGCGGCCTTCGGGCTGCCCGCCGAGGACGACGGGTCCCGTGACGACCCGCTGCTCGGGCAGAACATGGTCACCTGCAACGCCTTCCGGCCCGACTACGACGCGCTCCGCGCCGCCTCCACCCGGATCGTCATCGGCGTGGGCGAGGAGTCGGGCACGGTCCTGCCCGGACGGACCGCCCTGGCCGTGGCCGAAGGGCTCGGGACGAAGGCGGTCACCTTCCCCGGCGGCCACGACGGGTTCCTCGGCGGCGAGTACGGCCAGATGGGCAAGCCCGACGAGTTCGCCGCCACGCTGCGGACGGTGCTCACCGGCTGAGCAGGGGCGGGCCACCCTGCCTCCCCTGCCTGCCTCCCCTGCCCGCCTTCCCTGACCGCCCGGTCTCCCTGACCGGGCGGTCTTGCTTGGTCGAAACCGCTGAGATACGACCGAGGGCGATTGATCATCTTTGCATCGGCGCGTGCCGGAAGGCCGCGCCGCGCCTTGGGAGGCAGGATGCACGAGTCCGAGGTCAGCCGCCGCGCCCTCCTCCGCGGCACCGGAGGGGCGATGGGCGGTGCCGTGCTCGGCACGGTCGCGTCCACGGCACCCGCCGCCGCGGAGGAGCGGGCCGAACGGTCCGAGACCGGCCTGGCGGAAGGGACCAACATCTCCGCGCAGGTGTCCCGCGACGGAAAGCATGTGGCGTTCGACCTGGTCACCGCGATTTGGACGGTGCCGATCGGCGGCGGTGAGGCGCGCAGGCTCACCGGCGACCTGACCGACGCGACGCTGCCCGCGTGGTCACCGGACGGCACGGTCCTGGTGTTCCAGGCGTACCGGGACGGCAACTACCACCTCTCCACGATCCGCCCGGACGGCTCCGGGCCGCGGCAGCTCACCAGTGGCCCGTACGACCACCGCGAGCCCCGCTTCTCCCCGGACGGGACGCGGATCGCGTTCGCCTCGGATCGAGGCGGCACCGGCCGCTACGGCGTCCACACCCTCGACCCGCGCACCGGCGCGATCAGCGCGCTCACCGAGGGCACCGGCGAGGAGGCCATGCCGTCGTGGTCACCGGACGGCGCGCGGATCGCCTACACGGTCAACGGCACGGCCATCGACGTGCTCGACGTCGCGTCCGGGACGGTCAGACGCGCCGTGACCGCGCCTCAGGGCGCCACGCTGTTCGGGCCGTCGTTCTCGCCCGACGGCGCGACGCTGGCCTACGTCCGCGTCGCCGGGGCCACCGCCGCGCTCGTGGTCGGCGATCGCGTGCTCAGCGCCGAGGGCGAGGACGTCTTCGGCTTCGCGCCCACCTGGCTGCCGTCCGGCGAGCTGGTCTACACCGCGGACGGGCGTATCAAGCGGATCCGTACGGACGGGTCGTCCCCCAAGGCGATCCCCTTCTCGGCGGCGGTGCCGGTGGTGCCGCGCTCCCGCTACCGGCAGGCGGTGCGCGACCTCGACTCGACCCGCGAACGGCAGGCGCTCGGCATCGCCTCGCCCGTCGCGTCCCCGGACGGCTCCCGCATCGCGTTCCGCGCGCTCGGCGCGCTGTGGCTGCTGCGCGTCGGCCGGCCGGAGCCGGCGAAGCCGGTGGACGACGGGTACTTCAACTCCGACCCGGACTTCTCCCCCGACGGCCGTTCGCTCGTCTACTCCTCCGACCGCGCCGGCGACCCCGACCTGTGGATCCGCGACCTCCGCACCGGCGCCGAACGGCGGGTGACCGGGCTGCCGGGCGCCCAGCTCGCGCCGCGCTTCTCCCCGGACGGCCGCAGGATCGCCTACACCGACCAGGACGGCGTGGTCTGGACGGCCGGGCTCGATGGAGGCCAGGCCGCGCGGCACACCCCGACCCTGTTCATGCCGGGCCGTCCCACCTGGTCGAAGGACGGCGGCACGATCGCCCTGGCCGCCGTGCAGCCGTACTCGGCGCGGTACCGCGAGGGGACGAGCCAGATCCTCACCGTCGACCTCGACAGCGGCGCGCTCACCTACACGCCGCCGATGCCGCACGCCTCGATCGCGACCCGCGGCGACGACGGACCGGTCTGGTCGCCCGACGGCCGTCATCTCGCGTTCGTCGTCGAGTCGTGCGCGTGGGTCGTCCCGGTGGACGGCAAGGGCCGCTTCACCGGCGAGCCGCGCCAGGTCACCCGCGAGGTCACCGACTCCCTGGCCTGGATGGGCCCCGACCGGCTGCTGTACCTGCACAACGGCAGGCTGCGCACGATCGGGATCGACGGGCGCGGGGCGCGCGACATCCCGCTGTCGCTGCGCTGGCGTCCCGCCCGCGTCCGCGAGCACGCGGTGATCCGCGCGGGCGCGCTCTGGGACGGCCGGGACACGCGCCTGCGCCGCGACGTCGACATCGTGCTGGACGACGGCCGTATCGAAGCGGTGGTACCGCGGGGCGACCGCACCCCCACCGTGGACGCGTCCCGGCTGACCGTCATGCCCGGTCTGATCGACGCCCACGTCCACTGGCATCTGCGCGGCAGGCAGTGGGGCGACCGGCAGGGGCGGCTGTGGCTGGCCTACGGCATCACCACCACCCGCTCGCCGGGCGACCCCGCGTACCAGTTCACCGAGACGCGGGAAGCGCTCGACGCGGGCGAACGGGTCGGGCCACGCCTGTTCGGCACCGGAGAGGCGATCGACGGGTCCCGGGTCTACTACAACTTCATGCGGCCCACACGCTCGCTGGCCCAGCTCGAACTGGAACTGGAGCGCGCACGGGCACTCGGATACGACCTCATCAAGACCTACGTCCGCTTGCCGGTCGCGTACCAGAAACGGACGGTCGAGGCCGCGCACAAGGCGGGACTGCCGCTCTCCTCCCATTACCTCTATCCCGCCGAGCACATCGGCATGGACGGCATGGAGCACACGGGCGCCACCAACCGGCTCGGCTACTCGCACACAGTGTCCCGGCTGGGACGCGCGTACGCCGACGCGGTGACCCTGTTCGTGCGCTCCGGCATGTCGCTCACGCCGACGCTGTTCACCTCGTCCGCGATGTACGGCGAGGACCGGTCGCTGGTCGAGGACGTCCGCACCAGGACGCTGTTCCCGAGCTGGGAGTACCGGCAGCTCGTCCACAAGGCCGACAACGCGGCGGGCCCCGGGGGCGCGACCGCGCGGGCGCTGCTCGCGGCGAACGTGGACATGGTGCTGCGCGTCCACCGTGGCGGCGGTTTCGTGATCTCCGGAACGGACGCGCCGCTGGACAACGTCGCCGTGTCGCTGCACACCAACCTGCGCGCGATGGTGCGGTTCGGCTTCACCCCGCACGAGGCGCTGACGACCGCGACCCGGAACCCGGCGCGGTGGCTCGGCCTGGAGAACCGGCTCGGGGTGGTGCGGCAGGGCGCGATGGCCGACCTGGCGTTCGTCGAGGGCGATCCGCTGGCCGACATCCGCGCCGCGGCGGCGGTGCGCATGGTGATGGTCAACGGCAGGCTCAGCACGGTCGGCGAGCTGATGAGGCCGTTCGCCACCCCGGCCGGGGCGTCCGTCCCCGCCCTGGTGCGCACGTCCGCCCCGGCGCCCCACGTCCACGACGACCGGTTCTGGTGGCACGAGCCGGAGTGGGCGGGGCACTATTGCTGCGGCTGAGCCGGGTCACGACCCGCCCCAGTCAGCGTGATCCTTCCGTACGGCAGAGGAGGGGGCATATGAGCCCGCCGTGGAAAGTAGGGGCAGCCGACATAGGCGGCGCGGGTGGTGCGGCCTAACGTGCGGCCATACCGGTGAGCCAGATCACAAGGAGCTCCCATGGTCGTCTTCCGCCCCGGACGATTCCTGACCGTACTGCTGGCGATGCTCGCCCTTCTGGGCGGTGTCCTCGCCGCGCCCTCCGCCCGTGCCGCCTCCCTGGTACGGGTCACGTCGTTCGGTTCCAACCCCGGGAACCTGGCGATGTTCAGCTACCGTCCCGACGGCCTGCCCGGCGGCCGTCCTCTGGTCGTGCTGCTGCACGGCTGCACGCAAAACGCCACCGGCTACTTCACCAACTCCGGCTGGCGCGAATTCGCCGACCAGTTCGGGTTCGCGCTCGTGCTGCCGCAGACCAGCAGCGTCAACAACATCTCCAGTTGCTTCAACTGGTTCCAGACGGGCGACACGACGCGCGGCCAGGGTGAGGCCGCATCGGTGCGCTCCATGGTGTCGTACGCGGTCGCCAACTACGGGACCGACCCCTCACGGGTCTACGTGTCCGGACTGTCGGCCGGTGGCGCCATGTCCGCCGTCATGCTCGCCACCTACCCCGATGTCTTCGCCGCCGGATCGGTCGCCGCCGGGATCCCGTACCGCTGCGCCGTCAGCCTGTTGCAGGCGTCCGGCTGCCAGCTCGGAGCCACGACGAGGACACCGCAGCAGTGGGGTGACCTGGTGCGCAACGCCTTCCCCGGCTACTCGGGGCCGTACCCGCGGGTCGCCATCTGGCACGGCCAGTCCGACTTCACCGTCGTCCCCTCCAACGGCAGGCAGCTGCGGGACCAGTGGACGAACGTGCGCGGCGTCTCCCGGACACCGACGTCGACTCAATCGCTGACCGGTGGCACCACGCTGACGGTGTACGGGTCGGACGACGTGCGGCTCTACGAGATCGCCGGGATGGGGCACGGCCTGCCGATCGACCCCGGCGGCGCCGCCGACCAGTGCGGCTCCACGGCGGCGTACTTCCTCGACACGATCTGCTCGGCCTACCACGACGCCCGTTTCTTCGGGCTCGCCTGAGCCTCCTAGCCGAGGCCGTTGGTGGTGGTGCGCTGAAGCCGGCGGCGTGAGGTGAGCCCCAGCTTGACGAAGATCTTCCGGAGATGCCATTCGACGGTGCGAGGGCTGATGAACAGCCGGGCGCCGATCTCCGGATTGGTCAGGCCCTCGCGGACGAGCCGGATGATGTGCGCCTCCTGGGGCGTCAGCTCGCTCGCGGCCTGGGCGGTGCGCCTGCGCGCGCTCTCACCGGTGCTCCGCAGTTCGCGCGCCGCCCGCCGGGCGAACGCGAGCATGCCCATGGTGGCGAACAGGTCGTAGGCGGTGCGCAGGTGCCCGCGCGCGGCGCTCCGGTGATGCCGGCGGCGCAGCCACTCGCCGTAGAGAAGGTGCGCCCGTGCGATTCCACCCGGAGGGGCGTACGGCCCAGCAGGTCGATCGCCTCCTGATAGTGCTGGTCCGCTGCCGGGCGCTCCTCGTTGACCAGCGCCCGGCAGCGCGCCTCGATGCCCAGCGCCCAGTCGGTCCCGCTGGGCCGGGTCGCCTCGGTGAGCCGTCCCAGGGCCGCGTCGCCCAGCCGGGGCGTGCCGCCGCGCGCCGCGGCCTCGACGCCCTCCGCCAGCGCCCAGATCGCCGGGCCGATCCCCACGGTGGCATGCCGGGCGGCCCGCTCCGCCGCGGCGGACGCCTCCTTGTACCGGCCGTGGCCGTTGGCGAGCATGGCCCTGGACCAGTGGCTGATGGTCACCCCGCCGCCCTCGCCGCGGCGCGCCGCCTCGGCCTCGGCCGTCCTGAACAGCTCGTCGTCCGGGGCGCGGTCGCCCTGGAAGGCGGCGACCAGCAGGACGCCGTAGAGCGGCATGGACGCCCCGATCGCCTCGGACACGGTCCTGACCTCGTCGGCGAGCGCGGCGGCAGTGGTCAGGTCGCCGGCGAAGGCCAGCGCGCAGACGCGTGCGGTCAGCGCGAGGGGAAGGTCGGTGACCTGCCCGGACGTACGGGCCAGCCACACCTGCCGGTCGGACAGCAGGTCCCAGGTGGCGTAGTCCCACACGCCCACGGCGACCGCCCCGGCCGGCCACAACCACCGCGGCCCCTTGTCCTCGTCGAGGTCCGGGCCGCGGAAGGCGTCCAGGGCGCGCCCGATCGCGGGCATCCCCGCGGCCGGTCCGTCGATCACCCGGGCCGCCAGGCCGTCCAGCAGCAGGTCGGCGGGGCGCGGCGGGCCCTGGGGCGGCGGCGCCGCCCGTACGGCCTTCGGCGGCCACCTCCGGACACGTTCCGCATCGGCCCGCCCCGTCGCCACCGGCATCGCGTTTCGGAGGGTGGGAATGCCATTGACCGATCCGCTTTATCGGATCCCCCGATATCACCGGAGGAATCGGATGTCCGTAACACCGCCGTGGTAGTCTCCCGGCGGGCCCGGCGGGCCCGGCGGCCCACCGGGGGCCGGTCGGCTCACGTACGGTCGCCCAGCTCCGTCCGGAGCAGCCGCGCGGCGCCGGACATGGCGCGCATCTTGCCCTCGGCGGACTCGCGCGGAAGGTACTTCATCCCGCAGTCGGTGGCGATGACGATCTGCTCGGGCGGGATCCGGTCGAACGCCCGGCGGACGCGGTCGGCGACCAGCTCGGCGGACTCCACCGAGTGGTCGGACAGGTCGATCACCCCGAGGATGATGGTCTTGTCCGTGAGGTCGGCGAGCACCCCCAGGTCGAGCCCGGACTGCGCGGTCTCGATCGAGATCTGGTCCACCGGGCAGCCCGCCAGCTCCGGCAGGAACGAGTAGCCCTCGGGACGCTCGTGGATGATCGCCGCGTAGCCGAAGCAGATGTGCACGGCGGTGGTGCCGGTGATCCCCTCCAGTGCGGCGTTCAGCGCGGCCAGGCCGTACGCGCGGGCGGCCTCCGGGCGCGCCTGCATGTAGGGCTCGTCGATCTGCACGATGTCCGCGCCCGCCGCGAACAGGTCGGCGATCTCGGCGTTGACCGCCTTCGCGTAGTCCATCGCCGCGGCCTCGGCGTCGGGGTAGTACTCGTTCTGCGCCTGCTGGGACATGGTGAACGGTCCCGGCACCGTCATCTTGATCGTCCGGTCGGTGTGCGCCCGCAGGAACCGCACGTCGTCGACCTCGACCGGGTGCGGCCGGTGGATCGGCCCGACGATCCGCGGCACGGGATTGGGGTGGCCGCTGCGGTCCAGCGCCGTGCCGGGATTGTCGATGTCGACGCCCTCCAGCGCCGTCGCGAAATGGTTGGAGTAGCTCTCCCTGCGGATCTCCCCGTCGGTCAGGATGTCGAGCCCGGCCTCCTCCTGCGCCCGGATCGCCAGCAGCGTGGCGTCGTCCTGAGCCTGGGCGAGGAACTCGGGTGGGATGCGCCACAGTTCCTTGGCGCGCACCCGCGGCGGGAAGCGCCCGGCGAGCTTGGAACGATCGATCAGCCATTCGGGCTGGGCATAGCTTCCGACAAGGGACGTCGGCAACAGGGGCAACGATGCCATGGGGGTCTCCTCGGGATCATGACGACCGCCCCAGTCTGGGCATCCCGCCCCGCCCTCGTCCAGTTGCCCCTTGTCCCACGGGTCGGACATACGTCATCAGTCCGCCCCATGCGCGGGGGACTGGTCGTACGGAGGATGGGCAGCGACCGGGCCCTGCTGCCGGCCGCCTGCGCGACCGCGATGTTCACCACGACCGTGCTGGCGGCGCTCGTCGGGTACGCCGGGAGCTGTCGGTCTCGGCGGGGATGCGCAGTGACTCCTACACCCTTCCCGGGCAGGAGCGCCGCGACCACCCCGACCTCACGGCGTTCGCGAGCTACACCGGAATCGAGGGGCATGCCCGGCTGGCACGGGGCCGCTGGCCGCGGGCCGCCGGGGGCGGCGAGGTGGAGGCGGCCCTGCCGAGCGCCGCCGCCCAGTGGATCCGCGTGGGCGTGGGGGACGTCCTCACGCTGCGCGGCAGGATCGACACCGACGATGTCGTGCGGGTGAGGGTCGTCGGGCTGTTCGACGCCACGCGCCCCGAGGAGTACTTCTGGCAGGGCGACCGGCTCATCACCACGGGCGCCGACGTCCGCTGGACGGTGCTGCCCGATCTGCGGCACGTGGACGCCGGGGAGATCGGCCCGCTGGGCGACCGCGCGGCCCGCGGCTCCGCGGCCTTCCAGGGCGCGGGCGGCGGCGGGCAGGTCACGGTCGTGACGTCGCTGCCCGAGCTGGCGGACGAGGTCGGCGAGGCCGTCCAGGTGGCGTGGCACCGAGGCCCTGGACATGCGCGACCGTGTCCGGCTGGCGCTGGAGAGCGACCATGTCGGTGTCTGGCCGGAACGCGAGGGGGGCCGGGATGAGCGGGAGTGACCCGATGGTCGTCGTGGACGGCCTCACCACGACCTACCGGACGGGCCGGACGGAGGTCAGGGCGCTGCGCGGCGCCTCGCTGAGCGCGCGCCCCGGCGAGCTGGTCGCGATCAACGGCCGTTCCGGCTCGGGCAAGACCACCCTGCTCAACCTGATCGGCGGCCTGGACGTCCCGGACTCGGGCACGGCGCGGGTGGACGGCCGGGACGTCGGCGCGCTCGCCGAGGACGACCTGCTGTCGCTGCGCCGCGACGTCATCGGGTTCGTGTTCCAGTCGCACGGCCTGATCCCCGTGCTGTCGGCGGCCGAGAACGTGGAGGTGCCGCTGCGGCTGGCCCGGAGGCCGGCGGCCGAGCGCGCCGAGCGGGTCCGCGTCCTGCTGTCCCTCGTCGGCCTGCGCGAGCACGCGGAGCAGCGGCCCTACGAGCTGTCGGGCGGCCAGCGGCAGCGGGTGGCCATCGCCCGCGCCCTGGCCAACCGGCCCCGGGTGCTGCCGGCCGACGAGCCGACCGGCCGGCTCGACTCCGAGACCGCGGCGACGATCATGCCGCTGCTGCGCGCGGTGGTCCGCGGCGAGAACGTCACCGCGCTGGTCGCCACGCATGACCGGGTGCTGCTGGGGGCGGCGGACCGCGTCCTGAACCTGCGGGACGGCGTGATCGCGGAAACCGGCGGCCCGCCTGAATTCTCCCCGCCACCCCATTAATGGCTATAACCGACATACAAGGCGAATCTCCGTGCGGGTGAATTCTGGGGAGTCGCCTCGCTTGTCGGTGCCGTTTGCTGCATTATGGGTCCCACCCAATTTCCGGAGTTCGGCCCACGACGCCGGTCTATCCGTACGCCCACGATCCGTCCCCCGTTTAAAGGAATCGTCGGATGGCAGTACACGCAAGCCGTGCGCAGATACGGCGCGCGGCGCTGGAACGCGCCCTCTTCATCTGGCTCGGAGCGGCGCCGGCGTGCGGAGGCGTTTGGCTGCTGATCGTCGTGCTCGCCGAGCCCGCGGAGCCGCTGCTGGCCATCTGCGGCGGCGCCGCCGTCGTGGCGCTCAGCGCGGCGATCGCGGCCTCGGCCTACTTCGCCGACCGGGCGCGCCGGGCCCGCGCCGCGCTGGCCGAGGCGCGTTCCGACGGCGACCGGCTCGAACGCCGCATGCACGACCTGGTGGACGGCCCGCTGCCCGCGCTGCTCGCCCGCCTCGCCGACGGCCAGTCACCGGCGACGGCGCTGGCCGACTTCCCGCCGCCGCCCGACCCGGTGGTGGGCCGCCTGCTGCGCACGGTCGTGGAGGGCGTCGCCTCCACCGCCGGCGCGGCGGCCCGTGCCCGGATGGAGGTCACCGCCCTGGAGAACGAGGCGGGACGGCTGGTCGACAGCACCATGCCCGCCGTGGCCGGCCGGATCCGCGAGGGACGCGCCGCCGCCGCGACCGCCCTGGCCGAGGTCTCGGCGCCCGCGCACGAGTCGATGCGGCGCGTCCTGCGCCGGTTCGCCGACGACCTGGCGTCCGGCGAACGGACCAGCGCCGCCGCGATGGCCTCCTGCGCCAGCGCCGCGGCGCGCATCCAGGCGCAGACCACCCGTATGCTGGCGCAACTGCGCGAGCTTGAGGACCGGTACGGCGACGACGCGGTCTTCGGCGACCTGCTGGCGCTCGACCACGAGGTCTCGCAGCTCGGCCGGCTGGCCGACAGCATCGCGCTGCTCAGCGGCGGCCGGTCGGGGCGGCGCTGGACCAAGCCGATCGTGATGGAGAGCATCCTGCGCGGCGCCATGGGCCGCATCAGCGCCTACCGCCGCGTCAAGTACCACTCCGCCAGCGAGGCGGCGGTCGCGGGCTTCGCCGCCGAGGGTGTGATGCACGTGCTGGCCGAGCTGATGGACAACGCCGCCAACTTCTCCCCGCACGGCAGCATGGTCCACGTCTACGTCGAGGAGGAGGACGCCGGCGTGGTCGTCACCATCGAGGACTCCGGCCTGGGGATGCGCCGCCGGGAGCGGGAGCGGGCCGAGCGGCTGGTCGCCGAGGCCGCCGACCTGTCCTCCCTCCCCGGCACCCGGCTCGGCCTCGCGGTGGTCGGGAGGCTCGCCCGCAAGCACGAGCTGACGATCAGCTTCCGGCCGTCCTCGCGCGGCGGCACCGGCGTGGTGGTCCTGATCCCCGCCAAGCTCATCAGCCACCTCCCGCCGGGGGACGGGCCCGAGCCGGCCGGGGGGCCCGGCTCGGCCGGCGCGCCGGCGTCCACCGTGGACCTGGACGGCGACGACGGCGACCTGGCGCTCCCCAAGCGGCGGCGCGGCGCGGCCTTGGCGAAGGCGCCGGCCTCCGCCCGCGCGGTGACCTCCGACGCCCGCCCGCGCGACCCCGGAGCCCGGTTCGCCGCGTTCCACGGTTCCGCGGCGAAACGCTCCCGCCCGGCCGCGGAGGAGCCGGGCGAGCCCCCGGCCGACCCCGACCTGTAGCGGCCGGTACACAGCTGGACGAGTGATGGGAGGAGGGACGCCCGGCAGGCCGATGGCGTCCCGCGCAATCGATGACCACTGAGCAGCGCGACCTCGGATGGCTGCTGGCGACCCTGGCGGACCGGGCGCCCGGCGTCCGGCACGTCCTGGTGCTGTCCAAGGACGGCCTGAAGATCAGCCATACCAGCGAACTCGACGAGGACCGGGCCGACCAGCTCGCCGCGATCGCCGCCGGCATCCAGAGCCTGTCGCTGAGCGCGTCCGGCGACTTCGGCGTCGGCATCGGCGCGGGCCAGTCGATGGTGGAGTTCCCCGGAGGCGCTTTGTTGATCGTGCCCGCCGGCGAGGGCGCCCATCTCGCGGTGATCGCCGACGAGACGGCCGACGTCGGGCTCGTGGGGCACAGCATGAACGAGCTGGTCGAGCAGATCGGCGGTCACCTCACGGCCGCTCCGCGCCGGGCGGGGCACGACGTCCCGCGATGAACCGCCGCCGCCTCGCCGAGGAGAACCCCGACCGGCTCTACACCGTCACCGGGGGCCGTGCCCAGGCCGACGACGACGGCCTGGACCTGGTGGCGCTGATCGTCGCCGAGGACGAGCCGGTTCCGGGGATGCAGTCCGAGCACGCGGCGATCCTCCGGCTGTGCAGGGACCATCCGATGGCGGTGGTCGAGCTGGCGTCCCGGCTGCGGATGCCGGTGGGCGTGGTGAAGATCCTGCTGCTCGACCTGCGCGACACCGGCCGCGTCACCGTCCGCCACCCGTCCTCGGCCACCGCCCCGGCGCGGCGGGCCGACCAGGAAACGCTGAAGCAGGTGCTCCTTGGACTCGAGAAACTCTGACACGGCCGCGGGCGACACCGAGCCGCCGCTGAGCGACACCGTGCGGGACGCGCTGAAGATCGTCGTCGTGGGCGGGTTCGGCGCGGGCAAGACCACCATGGTCGGCTCGGTCAGCGAGATCCGCCCGCTGAGCACCGAAGAGACCATGACGCAGGCCGGGGTCGGGATCGACGACATCAGCCGGGTGGAGCACAAGAGGACCACCACGGTCGCGTTCGACTTCGGCCGGATCTCGCTGGACGAGCGGCGGGTGCTCTACCTGTTCGGCGCCCCGGGGCAGGAGCGGTTCTGGTTCCTGTGGGACCGGCTGTTCTCCGGGACGCTGGGCGCGATCGTCCTCGTCGACACCCGGCGGCTGGAGGACTCCTTCTACTGCCTGGACCGCCTGGAGGCGCACTCGACGCCGTTCGTGGTGGCGGTCAACCGGTTCCCCGGGCCCCGTCCGCCGCTGGACCGGGTCCGCGACGCGCTGTCCCTGCCGGAGGACGTGCCCATCGTCGACTGCGACGCGCGCAGGCGGGAGTCGGCCAAATCCGTGTTGATCACCCTCGTCCGGTACCTGACCCGGCTGGCGGAGGCGGGCGCGCCCGAACCCATGGCCGCCGCCGAGAGGAGCACGCCATGACGGAGACCTCGGAGGAGACGCGCGCGGACGCGGTGCGGCTGACCGGCGCCGGGATCGCGAACCGGCCCGGCGAGTTCTACCGCGCCCTGCGGCGCGAGCACGGCCCGGTCGTCCCCGTCCTGCTGGACGGGGACGTGCCCGCCTGGTTCGTGATCGGCTACCGGGAGGTCAACCACATCACCAGCAATCCCCGGCAGTTCGCCCGCGACTGCCGCCGCTGGAACGCCTGGGACCAGGTGCCGGACGACTGGCCGCTGATGCCCTATGTCGGCTGGACGCCGTCGGTGATGTTCGCCGAGGGAGAGGAGCACCAGCGGCGGGCGGGGGCGATCGGCGACGCGCTGGACGCCGTGGACCGCACCGAGCTCGCGGTGATCTGCGAGGAGCTGTCCGACCGGCTGATCGACGGCTTCGCCGGTGAGGGCCGGGCCGATCTGATCGGGCGGTTCTCGCACCGGATCCCGCTGCTGGTGATGGCCAGGCTGTTCGGCCTGCCCGACGCCGACGTCCCCGACCTGGTGCGCGACGTCGCCGAGTCGCTGGACGCGGACGAGAAGGCCGCGGCCGCGCACCAGCGGATCCAGGAGCGGATGCGGCGGCTGGTGGACGAGCGCGGGCGGCGCGGCGGACGGGACGTGCCGTCCCGGCTGCTGGAGCACCCCGCGGGCCTCACCCCGGACGAGGTGACCATCGACCTGCTGGTGGTGATGGCCGCCGCGCAGCAGCCGACCGGCAACTGGATCGGCAACACGCTGCGCCTGATGCTGGTCGACGACCAGTTCTCGATGGGGCTGCAGGGCGGCCGCAACAGCGTGGACCAGGCGCTGAACCAGGTGCTGTGGAAGGACACGCCGACGCAGAACTTCATCGGCCGGTGGGCGGTGCACGGCTGCACCCTCGGCGGCCGGCACATCCGCGCGGGCGACCTGCTGGTGCTGGGGCTGGCCGCGGCCAACGGCGACCCGCAGGTGCAGCCCGCCGACCACGGCGACCCGGGCAACCGCGCCCACATGTCGTTCGGGCACGGGGAGCACGGCTGCCCGTTCCCCGCGCCCGAGCTGGCCGAGGTGATCGCGCGCACCGCCGTCGGGGCGCTGCTGGACCGGCTGCCCGACGTGGAGCTCGCGGTCCCGGCCGGCGAGCTGGAGTGGCGGCCGTCGCTGTGGATGCGCGGCCTGCACTCCCTCCCGGTCGTGTTCACCCCGACGGCGTGAGGACGGTCATGCCGCCGGGGTGAACTCCACGGGCAGCGATCCGGGGCCGCGGGTGAACACGCCCCGCTCGACGGGGACGGCCCCGTCGGCGAGCCGCATGTCCGGCATGGCGTCCAGCAGCAGGTTCGCGCCGACCTCGACCTCGGTCTTGGCCAGCAGCGCGCCCACGCAGAAGTGCCGGCCGAGCGCGAAGGCCAGGTGGTCGGCGGCGGCGGAGAAGGCGCTGGTGGTCTTCAGGTCGTCCCGGAAGATGTCGAACCGCTCGGGGTCGCGGTAGCGGCCGGGGTCGCGGTTGGCCGCGCCGATCAGGCAGGTGACGGTGCTGCCCGCGGGGATCGTGACGCCGCCGATCTCCACGTCCTCGGCCGGCTGCCGCATGATCATGTGGACGGGCGGGGTGTAGCGGAGGGTCTCGGCGAGCGCGGGCGCGATCAGGTCGCGGTCTTCCCGCACCGCCGCGAGCTGCTCGGGGTTCCGCAGCAGGTTCGCGAACAGCGCCGCGACCGCCTTGTCGGTGGTCTCCCCGCCGGCGGCCAGCAGCAGGCTGACGAACGCCTTGATGTCCTCGTCGCTCATCCGGGTGCCGTCGATCTCGGCGAGGCACAGCCGGGACAGCAGGTCGTCGCCGGGGTTCTCGCGCCGCTCCGCGATGATCGGCAGCATGTAGGCGGCCAGTTCCTCGCGGGTGCGCAGCCCGGCCGCCGCGATGTCGGGGTCCTGGGAGAGGTTTCCGAGGAACGCGATGATCGAGGTGTACCAGCGCTGGAACCTGGCGTGGTCGGCCTGGTCGAGCCCGAGCATGTCGACGATGACGTTGATGGGGAAATGGGTACTGAACTGGCCGACCAGTTCCACCTTTCCCGCCGTCCGGAATCCGTCGATGAGGGTGCGGGCATTGTGCTCGATCACCGGCAGGAACCGTTGCTGCAGTTCGTCGCCGCGGAAGGCGGGGGCGACCAGGCCGCGGCGCACCGCGTGCTCGCGCCCGCTGAGCTGGAGGATGGTGCGGCCGTGTACCGGTTCGAGCTGCCAGTCGTAGTTGGCGGTGGTGAACACCGGGTCGCGGAAGGCCCGCGCCACGTCCTCGTAGCGGGAGATCACATAACTCTGCATGGGTTCGTGCCAGAGGACGGGAAATTCTTCCCGCAGGACGCGGTAGGAGCCGTAAGGATCGGCGGCGAATTCGGGGGAGGTGATATCGGGCGCTTCCGGCCTGACTGTCATCCGGCACTCCATTGTCAACAGGCGATCGCAGGGTTGCGACCGAGCCTAGGTAAACCGGTGCGGGCACGTCCACAATGAAGATCCAAAGCGCCTTGTCGGCCCCCTTTGTGCACCTGTCCGAAATTCGCGGTGCCGCGTCCGCAACCCCACGCGCCAAAACCTCAGAATGTTACCGGCACAGGGGGGAAGGGTGGATCGGAGGGGATCCTTGCGAATCAGCGGTGTTGAGGGGACGGATCTGTTCATCGGGCCGCCGCTCGCGCCCCGGCAGGTCGTGCGGGTGCGGCTGACGGCGGAGCGCGCGGTCGGGGAGCTTCGGGTACGGGTGGACGGCCCGGCGGTCACGACGCCCGAGCCGGTGATCGTGAACGGGCTCGCGGCGGGCGAGGAACGGTCCGTCGAGGTGGGGGTCCGGCCGGCCGAGCCCGTCACCGAGGGGGCCGCGCGCCGGGTGACCGCGGTCGCCGAGGAGACCGGGCCGGACGCGGGACGGTGCGCGGCGGAGGGTGAGATCGTCGCGGCGGCCACCGGCTGGACGATGTGGATGGTCTCGCACTTCCACTACGACCCGGTGTGGTGGAACACCCAGGGCGGGTTCACCGAGGCGTGGTACGACCTGCCGGGGGCGGAGGCGCTGCGGCCCGGAACGGTCAGGACCGCCTTCGACCTGGTGCGCGCCCATCTGGACGCCGCGCGCCGGGACCCCGACTACAAGTTCGTGCTCGCCGAGGTCGACTACCTCAAGCCGTACTGGGACGTCTTCCCGGAGGACCGGGCCGACCTGCGGCGCCTCCTCGGCGAGGGACGGATCGAGATCGTCGGCGGCGACTACAACGAGCCGAACACCAACCTCACCCACCCCGAGTCGACGATCCGCAACGCGGTGTACGGGGTCGGCTACCAGCGCGACGTGGTCGGCGGCGATCCCCGGTCGGCGTGGATGCTGGACGTGTTCGGGCACGACCCCGCCTACCCGGGACTCATGGCGGACGCGGGGCTGACGTCCAGCGCGTGGGCGCGCGGTCCCTTCCACATGTGGGGGCCGAACCGGCATGTCGGCGACAACCGGCGGATGCAGTTCCCCTCGGAGTTCGAGTGGATCTCACCGAACGGGCGCGGGCTGCTCACCGCGTACATGCCGAACCATTACGGCGCCGGCTGGGCCATGGAGGGAGCCCCGGCGCGCGACGAGGCCGCGCTGATCGCCTATGGGCAGTTCGCCGAGCTCAAGCCGGTCGCGGCCACCCGCAACGTGCTCCTGCCGGTGGGCGCCGACCATGTCGTCCCGTCCCGCTGGTGCACCGAGATCCACCGGGACTGGAACGCGCGGTACGTCTGGCCGCGGTTCGTGGTCGGCCTGCCCCGCGAGTTCTTCGGCGCGGTGCGGGAGGAGCTGGGCGCGAGCGGGCGGCGGCCCAGCCCGCAGACCCGCGACATGAATCCCGTCTACACCGGCAAGGACGTCTCCTACATCGACACCAAGCAGGCGCAGCGCGCCGCCGAGGTCGCCGTCCTGGACGCCGAGCGGCTGGCCGCCCTCGCCGCGCTGGGCGGCGCCCCCTATCCGGGTGAGGAGCTGGACAAGTCGTGGCGGCAACTGGTCTACGGCGCGCACCACGACGGCATCACCGGGAGCGAGTCCGACCAGGTGTACGTCGATCTGCTCGGCGGCTGGCGGGAGGCGTTCGAGCTGGCCGACCGGGCGCGGACGCAGGCGATCGACGACCTGGCGGCGCGCGTGGACACCTCCGGCCCGGGTGTCGCCGTCGTCGTGGTCAACACGCTGTCGTGGCCGCGGCACGGGATCACCGAGGTGCGGTTGACCTTCCCGGACGGCGGCTTCCGGGGGGTGCGCCTCGTGGACGAGGCCGGGGAGACCGTCCCGGCGCTCGGTGAAGGGGTGCGGCGCGACGGCTCGGGACTGCTGACCCGGATCACGCTGACCTTCCTCGCGAGGGACGTCCCGGCGCTCGGGTACCGCGTGTATCGCGCCGTCCCGGACGAGGCCGTGCCCGGCGGCTGGAACGCCCTGCCCGATGGGGGCGGGGCGGCGCCGGTGACCGTGGCCAACCGGGCGTTCGAGGTGACCGCCGACCCGGCGCGCGGCGGTGCCCTGACCTCGATCCGTGCCCTGCGTGACGGGCTCGAACTGCTGCGGCCCGGCGGGCTTGGCGGCGAGTTCGTCCTTCAGCGGGAGCACCCGACCCACCCGGTCTGGGGCGAGGGGCCGTGGCATCTGCTGCCCGCCGGGCCCGGCACCGGGAGCGGCGACGGCGGGTCGGGGACCGCGGTCGTCCGGGCGGAGGAGTGCGCCGTCGGCCGCCGCGTCGTGACCGAGACGTCGCTCGGCGATCTGCGGATCACCGGCGAGGCGCTGCTCTGGGACGGCGTCGGCCGGGTCGACTTCCGGACGCGGGTCCACGGGTCCATCGGCTCGGACCACCTGCTGCGGGTCCGCTTCGACCTGGACGTTCCGGGTGGGCGGCCGGTGGCGGAGGTCGGGTTCGGCGCGATCGGCCGGCCGTTCGGGTTCCCGGACGCCGACGCCGCCGAGGACCTGTGGACGCTGGACAATCCCGCGCACACCTGGACGGCGCTCGGCGCCACCGCCCGTATCGCGCTGACCGGCGACGGCGGCGCCCGCCACGAGTACGCGATCGGCGTCGCCGAGGTGGTCGCGGCCGGCGATCCCGAGACGGCCGAGGAGGTGCGCGCCGTGATGGCCGCGCTCGCCGCGCAGGGCGTGACGGCGACCCTCACCCGGCCGGAAGGTCCCCGCTACGGCGCCCTGGACGTCGACTCGAACCTGCCGGACGTGCGCGTCGTCCTCGGCGGCCCGGAGACCAACCCGTTCGCCGAACAGGTCCTCGCGGGCGCCGATCCGGCGTACCGGGAGGCGCTGGCGGACCACGGACGGGTGCTCGTGCCGCCCGCCCGTCCCCTCACCGAGGTGTGGCGGCCGGGCGCGGACCTGCGCGGGACGAGGGACCTGCCGGTGCTCATCGTCTCCGGCGACCTCGCCGCGTTCCGCGACGATCTCGCCGACGCGACCATCGAGGTCCGCCATCCCGGCGCGCCCACCGGCCCGTCCGCCCTCGGCGACCCGCTGGCCGGGTACTCGGTGGCGCTGCTGAACGCCGGCACGCCCGGCACCGTCACCACGACCGCCGGGACCGTCCACCTCAACCTCATGCGCTCGTGCAGCACCTGGCCGAGCGGCGTGTGGATCGACGGGCCGCTGCGCACCGCCCCGGACGGGTCCAGCCTGTCGTGGCAGCACTGGAGCCACACGTTCCGCTACAGCCTGGTGGCGGGCGAGGGCGACTGGCGCACCGCCGGGTTCGTGCAGGCCGGGCAGGAGTTCAACCACGACCTTCTCGCGCGGGAGACCGCGTCCCACCCGGGCGGGCTGCCACCGAGCGCCGGGCTGGTGACGGTACGGCCGGGCAACGTCGTGCTGAGCGCGCTCAAGCCGTCCGGCAACCCGCTGGCCGCGGGGCGCGACGGCGCCCAGGATGCTCTGGACGGCCTCACGGTCCGCCTGCACGAAGCGACGGGACGGGAGACGACCGCGCGGATCGCGCTGCTCACCGGAATCGCCGAAGCGGAGGTGACCGACCTGCTGGAGGCCCCCACCGGCCGGCGCCTCGACGACGCCTCGCTGGACCTGGGGCCGCTCGACGTGGTCACCCTGCGGCTGCGTCCCGAACGCGGGCTACCGGCCGCTGATCACCGGCAGGACGCCGGGCGGGAGCGGCGGCCGGTGTTCTCCCGCTACTGGCTGCACAACCAGGGCCCGGCACCGCTGGGCAACAAGCCGGTCGCGGTGCACGTGTCCCCGCAGCGGCTCGACGGGCCGGGGACGCTGCGCGTGACGGTGGCCGCGTCCGGGCGTCCCGCGACGGGGAGGCTGGAGCTGCTCGTCCCTGACGAACTGGTGGCCGCCGTGGAACCTGGCCGCCTCGACTACCGGCTGGGCGAGGGCGAGTACGCGGCATGGGACCTCAAGGTGGGCGTGGACGGCGCCGCCGAGGGGACGTACTACCTCGCCGCCCGGATCCACGATGACCGGGGCCGCGCCTGGGAGGACGTGGCGGCGATCAGAATCGGCGAGGCGGCCCAAGCCGACCCGCTGGAGATCCTGGTGACCCCGGACGCCATTGCCCTGGCGCCCGGCGAGTCGGCGGAGCTGACCGTGGAGGTGCGCGGCTGCGCGGCGTCCCCGGTGCGAGGGGAGGCGCAGGTGGTGAGCCCCTACGGCACCTGGGGTCCGGGCGCGGACGTGCTGGTCGATCCGTGGACGCTGCCGTTCGAGGTGGCGCCCGGGGACACCGCCGGTCTGCGCTTTCCCGTGCGCGCCCCCGCGTCCGCGAGTCCGGGCGCCTGGTGGGCACTGGTCAAGGTGGCGGCGTTCGGGCACGTCCACTACAGCGAGACCACCTCCATCGAGGTGGTCTCGCGGTCGCCGCACGCCGCCTCCGGTCAGCCGCCGGAGTAGTACCTCCTGGCTCCCGGGTGCAGCGGGATCGGCTCGGTCCTGGGAGCGCGGGCGCGGTCGATGTTCTCGGCCTCGGGATGGACCCTGACCAGGTCCTGCCTGCGGTCGAAGATGACCTTGGCGAGCTGGAAGGCCAGGTCGTCGGGCATCGTGGGCGAGACGATCAGGACGTTGGGCACCAGGATCGTCGGCACCGGCCGCGGGGTCTTGTAGACGTTCCGCCGGATGGTGGTGGGCTGGTAGATCTGCCCGTACCTGGCCTGGAGCCTGGGCAGCTCCCGGTCCAGCGGCACGAAGACCGCCCGGGACCTGAGGCTGGTCATCAGGTCGGTGATGCCGCTGGTGGGCAGGCCGCCCGACCACACCATGGCGTCGATCGTGCCGTCCTTCATGCCCTGGACGGTCTCGGGCAGCGACAGCGCCTGCCGCCGGATGCCCGACTTCGGGTTGATGCCCGCCGCCTCCAGCAGGCGCACCGCCATGGCCTCCGTCCCGGAGTTGGGCGACCCGGTGGAGACCCGCTTGCCCCGCATGTCCGCGACCCTCCGGATACCGGAGTCGGCGCGGGCGATGACGTGGACGTAGTTGTCGTAGATGCGGGCCAGCGCGCGGATCGGCTGCGGGGAGTCGAACGAGTGCTTGCCGGTCGCCGCCTCCCCCGCCACGTCGGCGAGGCTGAACGCGATGTCGGAGTCGCCGCGCACCACCCGCTGGATGTTCTCGATGGACGCGCCGGTGGCCTCCGCGGTGGCCTGGTAGCCGCGCACGTTCTTGCTGATCACGTCCGCGTAGCCGCCGCCGAGCTGGTAGTAGACGCCGGTGGTGTTGCCGGTGGCGATGGACAGCCGGCCCCGGTTGTAGGGGCCGCCTTCGTCGCTCTCACGTTCGCCGCCGCAGGCCGTCAGCCCCAGCGTCGTCGTCAGCGCCAGCGTCGCCAGGACGGCGCGGGAGCGGAGGATGGTGCGCATCGTTGTCCTTCCCTGGCAGAGGGGGTGGAGGAGAGGAGAAGGGGCTGGCCGGCAGCAGATGGACGATCACCGCGGCCGCCGGCAGCCCGAGCCCCACGGCCACGCTGCCGGGCCGCAGGTACGCCCAGCGTGGGCGGCGAGAGGATCGCCCCGATCCCGGCCGCCGCCAGCACCCCGCCTCCCGCGGCGGGCGGATACCCGGCCCGCCGGATGAACGCGTCGATGCCGAAGATCGGATAGGCGCAGACGACGACCGAGAGCACGGCCGGCGCCCAGTCGGCGACGCTCGGCCGTTCGCGCTCCGCCTCCCGCTTCCGGAACCAGGGCAGCGTGATCCCGGACCGGTAGGACAGGAACGTCAACGGCAGCACGGACGCCAGGAACGCCATCCGGTACTGCAACGCCGGAACGGGCCTGAACACCGCGTACAGGACGTACACCGACACCCCGAACGCGACCGCCCCGGCCAGGTACGCCACCGGCCCGCCGAGCCTCCGCGCGGGCCGCTCCGCGTCGTACTCGGCGATCACGGCCTCGGCATCGCCCGTCCCCACACGCTCGGACACGGCAACCTCCCGTTCGGGGTCGCCCGCACGATAAGTGCGCCCCGCCCGCCCCGAGAACCCCGCACCGCCGTAACTTGACGAACCCTTAACGCGGGGCTTCGTGCCGGAACCGGTCACGATGGTCTTGGGGTGGCGCGGTCCCCTTACGGTTCTCGCAGTGACCGATCGCCTACCGCTGGAGGAACCCGTCCATGCCCAGCCTGTACGACCACGCCGGCGGTGATGAGGCGTTGCACCGGCTTGAGGAGATCTTCTACGGCAAGCTGCTGGCCGATCCGGTGCTGAGGCCGCTCTTCCCCGCCCGGAGGCCGGACCATGTGAAGCATCTGACGTGGTTCACGGCGGAGTCCTTCGGCGGGCCCGACCGTTTCACCCGCGAGCTGGGATTCCCGTACCTCGTGGACGAGCACCGGAACCTGCGGATCACCGACGAGCAGCGGCAGCGGTTCGTCGACCTCTACATGGAGGCGCTGGACGAGGCGGAGCTGCCCGCCGACGAGGCGTTCCGCGCGGCCTTCCGCGAACACGCGGAGTTCGGGTCGCGGGTCGCGCAGCAGAACTCCCTGGCCGAGACGGATGCCGACCTGCATCCTCTGAGCGAGGTCCCACGCTGGACCTGGGACGGTGACGGCTGACGAGGGAGCCCGGTGTGAAGGCTGTCGCGATGGCGGGGATGGCCTTGCTCCTGGTGGTTCTCGGGGGGTGTCAGGAGGGTGAGCGTTCGGCCGGGCGGGTCGTCATCGCCGCCGGTGGAGGGCGGGGCGCCTATCTGCCCTATGGCGAGGCGCTCGCGCGGGCGGCGTCGGCGGCCGGGCTGGACGCCAGGGTGGTTTCCGCCTCGTCGGCCGCGGACGGCCTGACGCAGGTGGGCCGGGGCGAGGCGGACGTCACGTTCGCTCCGGCCGACCTGGCGGCGCTCGCCGTCGCGGGCGCCGAGCCGTTCGGCCGGCGGGTGGACGCCAAGGCGCTGGCCCGGTTGTACGACGACTACACCCATCTGGTGGTGGCGGCGGACACAACCGGCGGGCGGCGATCTCCACCAGCCCGCTGCCGCTGCATCCGGGGGCGGCGCGCTACTACCGGGAGTCCAAGGTCGCCGGTTGAGGCTCCGGCTCGGACGCCGCGTGCTCGGGTCAGCGCGACACGCGCGCCGTCCCGCGCGGTGACCAGGCGGCGGCCCAGGTCGATCCGCACGCCCCGCGCGGTCACCACGGGACGGGCGCGCCGCATGACCGCGTCGATCCGGGCCATCAGCTCGGCGATCCCGAACGGCTTGACCAGGTAGTCGTCGGCGCCCGAGCGCAGCCCGAGCACCCGGTCCCGCTCGTCCCCCGCGCCGTGACGGCGATGATCGCCGTGTCCCCGGCCCCGCGCAGCCGCCGGCACACCTCGATGCCGTCCATGTCCGGAAGCCCCAGGTCCAGCAGGACCAGGTCCGCCCCCGGCGCCGCCAGCGCCTCCGCCGCCGTGACCGCGCGGTGCACGCCGAGCCCGTGCCGCCGCAGCGCCACCATCAGCGCGTCGGCGAACCGGTTGTCGTCTTCCACCAGAAGGACACGCATGGCGCACCCCATCGTCCAAGCCTCAGGCCCGCCGGCCATGCCCCGGTCACGGACGGTTCCGGGCGCCGGTTCCGAACGCCGTCGGGGCTCCCCTAGCATGGGCCACTTCGCGCGATCACGCACGCGAGCCGTTGGAGCTTCCCCATGACCAACCGCCCGAAGACCGCCGCACCCGCCACGTCCGCCGCGCCCTCGTCGCCCCCCGCCTCTCCCGACGACGTCAAGGGCTGGTTCCCGAAGATCGACCAGCTGCTCTTCACCTGGTTCCTGGAACGGCAGGCCCGCCTCGGCCAACCGGGCGACCTGGTGGAGCTCGGCTCCTACCTGGGCAAGAGCGCCATCCTCATCGGGCGTCACGTGCGCGAGGGCGAGACCTTCACCGTGTGCGACCTGTTCGGCTCCGAGGCGCCGGACGACTCCAACCAGCAGGAGATGATCCACTCCTACTCCACGCTGACCCGCGAGGCGTTCGAGCGGAACTACCGCGCCTTCCACGACCGGCTCCCGGAGATCGTCCAGGGGCCGACCTCGCTGATCCTGGACCGTGTGCGGCCGGATTCCTGCCGCTTCGTCCATGTGGACGCGTCCCACCTGTACGAGCACGTCAGCGGCGACATCGAGGCGGCGCGGACGATGCTCTCCGACGAGGGCGTGGTGGTGTGCGACGACTACCGCTCCGAGCACACGCCGGGCGTCGCGGCGGCCGTCTGGGAGGCCGTGGTCACCGGCGGGCTCCGGCCGATCTGCGTCACCCCGCAGAAGTTCTACGGCACCTGGGGCGAGGTGGACGCGATCCGGGACGACCTGCTGGCCTGGGCCGAGGCCAAGGAGAACGTCTGGCACGGGGTCCAGCGGGTGGCGGGACACCGGCTCGTCCGCGTCAAGGGCAGGTGGCGGGCGGCCACCAAGGACGACCGGGTGCGCAAGCTGGAGCGGCGGCTCGCGGGCGTCCGCGACGAGCTGGACTCGGTGCGCGGCTCGCTGAGCTTCAAGATCGGCCGCGGGGTCACCGCCCTCCCTCGGGCCCTCCGCCGCCGGTAGGCTCGAACGTCGTCGAGCTTTGCCGTGGACGGGGGCGGCGTCCGGGACTAGCGTGCGGGAAAATGATGATCTTCGGGGGGCGGAGGGAGTCGTCATGTCCCGTCCCCGTGCCCGCGGGCGCCGTCCCGCCGGGCGCTTCGGCGCCGTACCGCTCGCCGCGCTGCTGGCGGGGCTCCTCGCGGTGACCGGTCTCGCCGCGCCCGACGCCCACGCCGGCGGCAAGGACCCGCGGCTGCTCAAGCTCATCCGGTCGATGACGCTGGAGGAGAAGGCGGCGCAGCTGTTCGTCCTGCAGGTGTTCGGCAAGAGCGCCGACACCACCGACCCCGCGGACGTCGCGGCGAACCGGAGGCTGTACGGGGTGGACAACGCCGCGCATGTGATCGCCCGCTACAAGCCCGGCGGGTTCATCTACTACGCCGCGAGCCCCGCGAACGTGGAGAGCCCGAGGCAGCTCGCCGCGTTCTCCAACGGGATCCAGAGGGCGGCCATGGCGCAGCGGCACCGGATCCCCGCGACCATCGCCACCGACCAGGAGGGCGGCATCGTCGCGCGGGTGCCACCGCCCGCGACCCAGTCGCCCGGCAGCATGGCGCTGGCCGCCGGCCGGAGCACGGACGACGCCAGGACCCTCGCCCGCATCACCGGGCGGGAGCTGCGGGCCATCGGCGTCAACCAGGACTACGCGCCCGACGCCGACGTGAACGTGAACCCGGGGAACCCGGTGATCGGCGTGCGGTCGTTCGGGTCCGATCCCGCGCTGGTGTCGCGGATGGTCACGGCGCAGGTGGACGGGTATCGGTCGGGCGGGGTGGCCGCCACGATCAAGCACTTCCCCGGGCACGGGGACACCACCACCGACAGCCACACCGGCGTCCCCCGGATCGGCCACACCAGGGAGGAATGGGAGCGGATCGACCTGCCGCCGTTCCAGCGCGCGATCGCCCGGGGCGTGGACTCGATCATGACCGCGCACATCGTGGTGCCCTCGCTGGACCCGTCCGAGGACCCGGCCACGCTGTCCCGGCCCATCCTGACCGGGATCCTGCGCCAGCGGCTGGGCTATGACGGCGTCGTGGTCACCGACGCCCTGGACATGCAGGGCGTCCGCGACAAGTACGGCGACGAGCGGATCCCCGTCCTGGCCCTCAAGGCGGGGGTGGACGTGCTGCTCAAGCCACCGGCGGACGCGTCCGGCAACGGGGTGTTCCCCCGCCAGCTCGCCGCGGTCGTGGACGCGGTGAAGAGCGGCGAGCTGACCGAGCGCCGCATCGACGAGTCGGTGTACCGGATCCTGCGTCTCAAGCAGCGGCGCGGGCTGTTCCGCGACCCCTACGCCGACGAGTCGAAGATCGACCGGGTGGTGGGGAAGGCCGCCCATCTCGCGGCGGCGCAGCGCGCCACGGACCGCACGACGACGCTGGTCAAGAACGAGGCGGGCCTGCTGCCGCTGGCCCCGGGCGCGCGGAACGTCCTGGTGACCGGGTGGGGCGCCACGACCACCGCGACGCTCGCCGGCGAGCTCGCGGCGCGCGGCGCCACCACCACGGTCAGGGAGACGGGGCTGAGCCCCGGGCAGGCGGCGATCGACCAGGCCGTCGCGGCCGCCGAGGGCGCGGACCTGGTGGTCGCCGTCACCAACCGGGCCTGGGACGTCAAGGAGGAGTCCGGCCATAACGGTCCCGGGCAGATGAACCTCGTCACGTCCCTGGTCGCCACAGGGAAGCCGGTGGTGGTCATCGCCGCCCGCGATCCGTACGACATCGCCTACTTCACCGAGGCGCGGACGTACGTGGCGACGTTCTCCTACACGGCCGAGGCCCTGCGGTCGGTGGCCAAGGTGCTGTTCGGCGAGATCGACCCGAAGGGACGGCTGCCGGTGACGATCCCCGTCCGGGACGGGTCCGCGACCCTCTACCCGTTCGGCCACGGCCTGGGCTACCGGAGCTGACCCCGGCCCCGCAAGGCCGGTCAGTCCACCTGGAGGGCCGCCTGGATCTCCAGGACGATCTGGATGCGCTCGCTCAGCCCGAGGTTGCCGCCGGGGATCGTGGCGCGGTCGCCCACGCCGAAGTCGGTGCGGTCGATCTCCCCGGTGGCGGTGAACCCGGCCCGCGCGCCCTTGAACGGGTCGTCCTGCCGGTACGGGTCGGGGCCGAATCCCTCGATCTCCAGGTCGAGCGAGACGGGCTTGGTGATGCCGCGCAGCGACAGGTCCCCGTCGAGGACGAAGCCGCCGTCGGTGGCGCGCAGCCCGGTCGACCGGAAGGTCATGGTCGTGTACCGCTCGACGTCCAGGAAGTCGGCGGAGCGGACGTGCTCGTCGCGCTGGGCGTTGCCGGTGTCGATCGAGCCGAGGTCGATGGTGGCGGAGACCGAGGACTCCAGCGGGTTCTCCGCGGTGACCAGCGTGCCCTCGAACGAGCCGAACCGGCCCCGCACCTTGCTGATCATCATGTGCCGGATCGTGAAGCCGACGCTGGAGTGCACCGGGTCGATGCTCCAGGTCCCGGCGACATAGCCGGGGATCTCGACAAGCTGCGTCGTCATGGTGTCTCCTCGGTATGGTTATGCATAGTGAGTAGGTTCCCTTCAGTGCCTCGGTTACGTTTGTGTTGCCGCTTCCGGAAGGGAACCATCCTCATCGTGCAATCACCTCGGACGACCCACAAGAACGCACTTTCGGATGCCCTGGGCACCTGGAGATAACCATGAAGGTCAACGACCCCCGCAGTCCCGTGTCACTCGCGACGACCGCGCCGACCTGCCGGGGGCGCGAGGTCCTCGACCGGGTGGGCGACAAGTGGTCCCTGCACGTGATCAGCGTCCTGAACGAACGCACCATGCGGTTCGGCGAGCTGCGCCGCTCGGTCGACGGGATCAGCCAGCGGATGCTGACGGTCACGCTGCGCTCGCTCGAACGCGACGGCATCGTGCACCGGACGCTCTACCCCGAGATTCCGCCGCGGGTCGAGTACGGGCTCACCGCGCTCGGCAAGACCCTCCTGGAGGCCATCAGCACGTTCGTCCGGTGGGCCGAGATGCATGTGGACGAGATCAACGCGGCCCGCGCCGAGTACGACGCCCGGGAGGGCCAGGGGAACGGCGCGACCGGCTGAGCTAGGCGGCCCTGCCGCGCTGGCCGTGCGAGACCAGGCCGCCCTCGCCCGGCGGCCACCGCGTGGGCCCGCCGGGGCCGGGGCCGTGCAGCTCCTTCACCTGCACCGCGCGGCTGATGTCGCTGGGCGTGACCACGCCGAGGACGCGCTGCTCGTCGTCCAGGACGACGGCGCGGCCGTCCGTGCAGCCCGCCATCCGGGGCAGCAGGTCGACGAGGTGCTCCTTCGGATGGGTGGTGGGCACCTCGCCCCGCGGGCAGGCGATGTCGGCGAGCCGGCGGCTGCCGCGCTCGCCGGGCGGGACGGCGCGGACGCGGTTCAGCGTCACCAGCCCGGCCAGGCGGCCGTCCCGGACCAGCGGGTACGTGGAGAACCGGTGGGTCAGCACGGTTTCGTCGATCAGCTCGCCCACGGACTGCTGGGGATCGGCCACGGTCGGCCGGGGTGTCATGATCTCGCCGACCTGGATCCCGCTGAGGGCCGCGTTGATCCGGGTCTGCTGCTCCTCGGCCCGCGCGGCGGAGATCAGGAACAGGCCGATCAGGGCCAGCCACAGCCCGTCGAAGCCCCCGCCGAACACGAACATCAGGACGCCGCCCACGATCAGCAGGAAGCCGAAGGCCCGGCCGGCGCGGGCGGCGGTGATCGCGGACCTGACCCGGTCGCCGGTGCGCCACCACAGCGCGGCGCGCAGCACCCGCCCGCCGTCCAGCGGCGCCGCCGGGATGAGGTTGAACACCGCCAGCAGCACGTTGATCCCGGCCAGGTAGACGAACACGCCCACCACGAGGCCCGCCCCGATGGTGTTCGCGAGCAACAGCGCGACCAGCCCGGACACCACCCCCAGCGCCAGGCTGGCCAGCGGGCCGACCACCGCGATCAGCAGGTCGGCGGCCGGTGTGCGCGGCTCGCCGCGCAACTGGGCCACGCCGCCCAGCAGCCACAGCGTGATGCCGCCGACCTCGATTCCGTTGCGGCGCGCGACCAGCGCGTGCGACAGCTCGTGCACGAGCAGCGAGGCCAGCAGCAGCACGGCGCTGATCAGGCCGGCCGCCAGGTAGGCCGCCAGGCTCCTGCCCGGGTAGACGTCCGGGAAGAGGCCGAGCGTCAGCCCCGCCACCACGATCGCGACGATCACCAGAACGCTGATGTTGACGCCGATCCTGATACCGCCGATACGGCCAAGAGGGATCGAACCACTCAATGCACCCACAAAACGGGCGTACCCAGGTCACACGCGGTTGCACCGGATCTTCCCGGGTATGGGGCTGTTTTCCACAGAAGCTGAACAACGGTGACCATGAGGGGGAACGAGCATGGTGCGCAAGAAGATGGAGGGGGACGAGACGCAGCGGCGCAAGAGGGCCCGGGAGGCACGGGCCGCGGGGTCCTCGCCGAGCGCCGAACACGTCACCACGGGCGCGTCCAAGCAGCCCCACACCCGTCCCCAGCATGAACGGCACCACCACGCCGAGCGGCTCGACAGCATTCACGAGGGCAAGCAGCAGGACTTCGGCCCCAACCCGAAGCCGGGCTACGGAGAGCCCTCGTCCAAGCGGCACCGCAACGACTGACCGGCCTCACACGCGGTAAGCGCGCCCTTCGACACCCCATTCACCGAAGGGCGGGGTCTCGCCCCGGTCGATGGCGCGGATGCTGGGACGCCCGATGTGGGCGAACACCAGGCGCCGCACCCCGCGGCGCCGCGCTTCCTCGGCGGTGGCGAGGGTGGAGGCGTGACCGCCGACGCCACGGGCGAACCGGATCGGCCTCCGCCACCCGGCGGCGTCCGCGAACATCAGGTCCGCGCCGCCCGCCCACGCGGGGAACTCCCAGAACTCCGGCGCCCAGACCGTACGGGCGCCGCCGGACTCGATCAGGTAGCCGTAGGCCGGGTGGGACGTGTGGACGACCGGCCGTGGCTCGATCCTCACGCCCGCGCGCTCGAACGCCGCGACGGCGGGCTCGACGCCCAGGCCGCGCTCCCGGCACACCCGCCGGATCTCGGGCATCAGCTCGGCGCACTCGTCCGACACCAGCCAGGCCGCCACCGGGCCCGGCGGTGCCGCCTCCTCGCCGCCGTCCAGCATGACGCGGTACCGCCCGTACCGGACCAGCAGCCCGGCGGGCCGGAACCGGGGCGAGTTCATGGCGCCCACGCCCAGCAGCTCGAACGCCGCCGCGCGTGTCACCGGGTGAGCGCCTGGACCAGGACGGTACGGGTCTCGGCGGGGTCGATGACGTCGTCGATCTCGAAGGCCGCTGCCATGCTGAGGGCCTTACCCCGTTCGTAGGACTCGGCGACCAGCTCCTCGTACCGGGCCTGACGTGCGGCGGGGTCGTCGATGGCCTCCAGCTCCTTGCGGTAGCCGAGGCGGACCGCGCCTTCCAGGCCCATCCCGCCGAACTCGCCGGTCGGCCAGCTCACCGTGAGCAGCGGGGCCTTGAAGTCGCCCCCCGCCATCGCCATGGCGCCCAGCCCGTAGCCCTTGCGCAGGACGACCATGCACACCGGCACGGTGAGCCGCGCCCCCGCCACGAACATCGCGCCGAAGCGGCGGACGACGCCGGTCCGCTCGGTCTCGGGGCCGACCATGAACCCCGGCGTGTCGCAGAGGGAGACGACGGGAAGCCCCTGGGACTGGCAGAGCGTCAGGAACCGGGTGGCCTTGTCGGCGGCGTCCCCGTCGATCGCCCCGCCCAGATGGCGGGGGTCGTTGGCGATGATCCCGACCGGGATCCCGCCGATCCTGGCCACGGCCGTGACGATCCCCGCGCCGAAGCCCGCCCGGAGCTCCAGGACGCTGCCGGTGTCGGCCAGCGTCTCGATCACCGGCCGGACGTCGTAGACGCGCAGCCGGTTCTCCGGGACGAGATGCCGCAGGAGCCGCTGGTCGGCGCAGTCCCAGTCGTCCACGGGCCCCACGAAGTAGGACAGGTACCGGCGTGCGGCGGCGACGGCCGCCGTGTCGTCGGGGACGAGGAGATCGACCACCCCGTTGGCCACCTGCACCGGCATCGGCCCCACGTCGCCGGGCGCGACGACGCCGAGGCCCCCGCCCTCGATCATCGCGGGGCCGCCCATGCCGAGGCTCGCCTCCTCGGTGGCGATGATGACGTCGCACACCCCGGCGAGCGCGGCGTTGCCCGCGAAGCAGTAGCCCGAGACGATCGCGACCGTCGGCACCCGTCCCGACAGGGCGGCGGCCATCCGGAACGTGGTCACGTCCAGGCCCGCGACGGACGCGGTGTCGGTGTCGCCGGGACGCCCGCCACCGCCCTCCGCGAAGATCACCAGCGGCAGCCCGCGCCGGGCCGCCACGTCGAGCAGCCGGTCGGTCTTGCGGTGGTTCTGGAAGCCCTGCGTGCCCGCGAGGACCGTGTAGTCGTAGGACATCACCGCGCAGGGCCGTCCCCCGATGGTCGCGGTCCCGGCGACCAGGCCGTCGGCGGGGGTGTTGGCGATCAGGTCCTCCAGCGAGCGGCGGCGGCGCTGCGCCGCGATGGCGAGCGCGCCGTACTCGGTGAAGCTGCCGGGGTCGCACAGGTCGGCGAGGTTCTCCCGCGCCGTGCGCCGCCCCGCGTCATGCCTGCGCCGCACGGCGGCGGGACGTCCCTCGTCCAGCCCGACCCGGTGCCGCTCGACGGTCTCGGCCAAATCCGGGCGGACGCGGTCGAGGTCCACCTCGGCGGGGCCGGGCGCCTCGGCCGCGAGCGCGGCGTCCTCCTCCAGGAACGCCACCGGCGCGGCGGCGGGCACCACGTCACCGGCCTTGACCGGCACGTCCCGCACGATGCCCGGCACGGGGGCCGTGACGACGTGCTCCATCTTCATGGCCTCAAGGACCAGCAGTTGCGCTCCCGCCGGAACGGCGTCGCCCGGCACGGCGGAGACCTCCACCACGACCCCCTGTTGCGGGCTCGGGACCGGCACCGTCCCGGAGGGCGCCACCGCCGGGGCGGCGGGAGCCTCTTCGGCCGCCTCGGTCAGCTCCGCCAGGTGCGCCTCCACGAAGTCGGTCGTGGCCGCCGCCGTGCCGAGCTCGGGACGGTCCAGCAGGGCGCGCAGCAGGGGGAGGTTGGTGTCCACCCCCTCGACGGCGAAGGCCGCGAGGGCACGGGACGCCCGGCGCGCGACGCCGCGCGGCGAGCCGCCCGGATCGGTGACGATCACCTTGGCGAGCAGCGGGTCATACCGGGGCCCGATGGTGTCGCCGGTGCGGCCGTGGGTGTCGACGCGCACGTTCCGCCCGGTCGGCGGCTCGAACCGGGTGAGCGTGCCGGACGCGGGACGGACGGTGCCGTCCGCGAGCGGCGTCTCGGTGTTGACCCGCGCCTGCAAGGCGATGCCGCGCACGGCGGGCGGCGACGCCAGGCCGAGGCCGGCGAGGGTCGCGCCGCCCGCGACCAGCAGCCCGGTCTCGATCAGATCGACGCCGGTGACCTCCTCGGTGACCGTGTGCTCGACCTGGACGCGCGGGTTGACCTCAAGGAACGCGATCTCCGTGCCCGCGACCAGGAACTCGACGGTGCCGGCGCCCCGGTACGACAGCGCCCGGCCGAGCGCGAGCGCCGCCTCCCGCAGCCGGGCGGCCACGTCCGGGTCCAGGTCGGGCGCGGGCGCGATCTCGATCAGCTTCTGCCGCCGCCGTTGCAGCCCGCAGTCCCGGTCGGCGAGGTGGACGACCGCGCCGGTGCCGTCCCCGACGAGCTGGACCTCGATGTGGCGGGCGCCGCGCAGCAGCCGTTCGACGTAGAGGGAGCCGTCGCCGAAGGCGCGCTCGGCCTCGGACGCGGCGCGCTCGAACGCCTCGGGGAGCGCGGCCGGGTCGGACACGGGCCGCATGCCGCGCCCGCCGCCGCCCGCGACCGCCTTGACCATGACGGCGCCGTGGTCGTCGAGGAAGGCGCGCGCCGTCGCCAGGTCGGTGGGTCCTTCGGTGCCGTCGAGCAGCGGGATGCCCAGGTCGCGCGCCAGGCGGCGGGCGCGCGTCTTGTCGCCGAGCAGGCGGAGCGTCTCGGGGCCCGGCCCCACGAAGGTGAGGCCGGCCCGCTCGCACCGCTCGGCGAACGCGGCGTTCTCCGAGAGGAACCCGTAGCCGGGGTGGACGGCGTCGCATCCGGTCCGCGCCGCCGCCTCGACGATCGCGGCCGCGTCCAGGTAGGCGGCGGGGCCGGAGCCGTCCAGCGGGACGGCCTCGTCGGCGAGCCGCGCGTGCGCGGACCCGGCGTCGTCCGCCGCGTACACCGCCACGGACGGCACGCCCAGCGCGGCGGCGGCGTCCATGATCCGGACGGCGATCTCGCCCCGGTTGGCGACGAGCAGCCTGCCGAGGGGTGGGGTGGTCGGAGGCACGTGCGTCCTTTCCCTCCCGGACCGGATCCTCCCGGACCGGTACGAGCGGTACCTTACGTCCTCGCCTCGGCACCGCCGCGACCGCCTTGCCCCCACGAGACCTCGGCGCCCCATCCGGTCGGTGGTGACCAATAATTCCTTTTTGCCCGCCAGGTCGCGACCGAAAGCGGCCACCTTTACCGGTGAACCGGAAGGGCGCCGATCGAATTGATCGTGAATTCGATGGCAGAATCAACGACCTTGAAATCCCTGGTGATCGCCGATCTTCGCGCCACCGGACGGCGCGGCCGGAACCGGCCCGGCCTTTTCCGGCAACGGACATCAAAAACCAGAAATCGCTCCCCCTTTCGCTGTTAGCTTTCGTAGGCCGCGCCAGCCGAACCGGGGGAGTTTCGTCATGTCCGATGACGTACGTGAGCTGCTCGACGCGCCACTGGAGGCACCGCGACCCGTCTTCGTCGACGCGACCGGCCGCCGTCGCCGGCGGCTGCGCCGCGCGGGCTACGCGGCCGGGGCGCTGTGCGCGGCGTACGCGCTCATGCTCGTGGTCAGCCTGACCGGCGGCGCGGTCAGCCCCGAGACGCTGCTGCCCCTGCCCGGCGTCCCGGGCAAGCCCAAGACCGAGAGAACACCGCAGGGCGCGCGTGGGGACGGGCAGGAGAACCTGCTGCTGCCACCGGACCGGCCGCCGTCCGAGGCCGGGCCCCTGCCCGGCGCCATCCCCTCCCCGTCCGCCTCCGGCGTGCCCGCCGCGAGCGCGCCGCCGGGGACCCGCGTCCCGGTCACGCGCACGCCGACCTCGCCGTCAGGCGGATCCGCCGCCCCGCCGGCCGCCGGTGAAGCGCCCCAGTCACCGCCGCAGACCCCGCTCGCGGAAGGCGGGTCCGACCCGGGCACCGGCCCCGGGACCGCCGAGGCCCCGGCCCAGCCCGCGGACGGTGGGGGCACCGAGTGACCGCACGCACCCGCGGGCCGCTGCGTCCCCGCTGGTTCCTGATCGTCCTGACCGCGCTGGCCTTCGCCTGCGTGCTGTTCGTCAACGGCCTGATCAACGCCCAGTTCGGCGCGGACGGCAGGGCCGGTCCCCCGGGGCCGAAGCGGAACGTGCCGCAGGAGGTGCGCGAGGGCGGCCCGATCATCTCGGGCGACCCGGCGGCGGGACGGCTGCGGGTCCCGGACCGGACCGTCATCCTGACCTTCGACGACGGGCCCGACCCCACCTGGACCCCGAAGATCCTCGACATCCTGGACCGGCACGACGTGGCCGCGACGTTCTTCGTCGTCGGCTCCGCCGTCGCCAAGAACCCGGCGATCACCGAGCGGATCCGCCGGTCCGGCCATGAGCTGGGCCTGCACACCTTCACCCACGCCGACCTGTCCACCACGCCCGGCTGGCGGTTCGAGATGGAGCTGTCGCAGACACAGCTCGCCATCGCGGGCGCGGCCGGGGTGACCAGCTCGCTGTTCCGCCCGCCGTACTCCTCGACCGCCGACGCGGTCGACGACGCGGAATGGCGGGTGCTGCGCCGGCTCGGCCGGAGCGGCTACACCACCGTCCTCACCACGGTCGACTCCCAGGACTGGCGGCGGCCCGGCGTCGAACGGATCGTCGCCGGCTCCACCCCCGCCGGCGACCGGGGCGAGATCGTCCTGATGCACGACGGGGGCGGCGACCGGTCCCAGACCGTCGCCGCCCTGGACCGGCTGATCCCGCTGCTGCGCGCCAAGGGCTACCGGTTCGCGACCGTCGCGCAGGCGCTGGAGCTGCGCACGGCCACCGCCACCCCGCCCGCCGGGCGCGGCGACCGCGACCGCGGCCTGGTCATGATCGTCGCGGTGGGCGTCGCCGAGCGCGTCGTGACCGCGCTGGCCTGGCTGCTGGTCGCGGCGGGCGTGCTGATGGTGCTGCGGCTGGCGCTGATGTTCGCCGTCGCCGGGCACCACGTCCGCTCCCGCCGGCCGGGACGGTGGTCGTGGGGACGGGAGGTCACCGAGCCGGTGTCGGTGCTGGTGCCCGCCCACAACGAGGAGGTCTGCATCGCCGACACCCTCAGGTCCCTGGCCGCGAGCGACCATCCGGTGGAGGTGATCGTGGTGGACGACGGCTCCACCGACCGCACCGCCGAGGTGGTGGAGGGGCTCCGCCTGCCGGGCGTGCGGCTGATCCGCAAGGAGAACGGCGGCAAGCCGTCGGCGCTCAACGAGGGGTTGGCCGCGGCCCGGCACGACCTGGTGGTGATGATGGACGGCGACACCGTGTTCGCCCGCGACACCGTGCGGCGGCTCGTCCAGCCGTTCGCCGATCCGCGGGTCGGCGCCGTCGCCGGCAACGCCAAGATCGCCAACCGGCGCGCCCTGCTCGGACGCTGGCAGAGCATCGAGTACACCATCGGGTTCAACATCGACCGCCGGGTGTACGACCTCTGGCGCTGCATGCCGACCGTGCCGGGCGCGGTGGGCGCGTTCCGCCGCGCGGCCGTGGAACGGGTCGGCGGCGTCAGCGACGACACCCTCGCCGAGGACACCGACCTCACCATGGCCCTGACCCGCGCCGGCTGGTGGGTGGTCTGCGAGCCCGCCGCCCTGGCCTGGACGGAGGCCCCCGCGACGATCGGCCAGCTGTGGCGGCAGCGGTACCGCTGGTCGTACGGCACGATGCAGGCGATGTGGAAGCACCGCCGCGCCGTCCTGGACCGGGGACCGTCCGGCCGGTTCGGACGGCTCGGCCTGGCCCATCTGGCGCTGTTCCAGGTGGCGCTGCCCGTTCTGGCGCCCCTGGTCGACATCATGCTCGTCTACGGCGTGCTGTTCCTCGACCCGGTGGTGACGGTCGCGGCCTGGCTGGCGGTCCTGGCCGTCCAGGCCACCGGGGCGGTCTTCGCCTTCCGCCTGGACCGGGAGCCGCTGCGCCGCCTGTGGGCGCTGCCCGTCCAGCAGTTCGTCTACCGCCAGCTCATGTACGCGGTCGTGATCCAGTCGATGGTCTCGGCCGTCGGCGGCATCCGGCTGGGCTGGCACAAGCTGCAACGCGCCGGCGGCCTGGAGACCCTGGTGAACAAGCGCTGAGCCCGCCGCGGGTCCGGGGTATGCCCTGGTGATGCGCGGGGAGGTGAGGACGTATGGACGACGAGACGCCGCAACCGGCGCCCGAGGCGCTGTTGCTGGACATGACGTGGGGGACGCTGGTGTCCCAGTCCCTCAGCGCGGCGGCCGAGCTGGGGGTCGCCGACGCGCTGGCGGACGGGCCACGGGCCGTCGAGGACATCGCCGCGGAGGTGGGGGCGGACGCGCCGTCCCTGTACCGCCTCCTGCGGGCGCTGTCGGATCTGGGGGTGTTCGAGGAGCTCGACGGGCGGCGCTTCGCCTCGACGCCGCTGGGCGAGGCGCTCCGGGACGGCGTGCCCGGGTCGCTCCGGCACTGGGCGATCATGCTCGGCCGCCCGTTCCACCGCTACGCGTGGACGGGCCTGGTGGACGGCGTCCGGACGGGGCGGTCGGCGTTCGAGCGGGTGCACGGCCGGATCCTCATGGACTACCTGCGCGATCACCCCGAGGACGCCCGGATCATGGACAGGGCCATGACCGAGGTGTCGGGCGGGTCCGCGGTCGCGGCGGTCGCCGCGCGCCACGACTTCGGCTCCGCCCGGACGGTGGTGGACGTCGGCGGCGGCCAGGGCGGGCTGCTCGCGGCGATCCTGGCCGCCAACCCGGGAATCCGCGGCGTGCTGTACGACCTGCCCGACGTGGTCGAAGGGCAGATCGTCGACGCGGCCGGGGTCGGCGACCGCTGCGACTACCGGGGCGGCAGCTTCTTCGACTCGGTGCCCGCGGGCGGCGACGTGTACGTGCTGTCGAACATCCTCCACGACTGGGACGACGACAGGTCCGTCCGGATCCTGCGGAACTGCCGCGAGGCCATGAACCCGGGCGGCCGGGTGCTGCTGGCCGAGGCGGTGCTCCCCGACGGGCGCGAGCCGTCCCGGGCCAAGCTGATCGACCTGGAAATGCTGATCATCGGGCCCCGTGGCGCCCGGCAGCGCACCGAGAGCGAGTTCCGCGACCTGTTCGCCCGCTCCGGGCTGCGGCTGTCCAGGGTCGTCCCGGCGGACGGAATGCCGTTCTCCCTCGTGGAGGCGGTGGCCACCGAGTCTTAGGGGATCAGCAGCAGCTTGCCGGTGGTGCGGCGGCCCTCAAGGTCCTCGTGGGCGGCGCGGGCGTCGGCCACGTCGTACCGGTGGCCGATGTGGACGCGCAGGTCGCCGGACGCGACCCACCCGTACACCGCGGTGGCCCGTTCGAGCAGTTCCTCGCGGGTGTGGGTGTAGTGGTACAGCGTGGGACGGGTGAGGAAGAGCGAGCCCGCGGTGTTGAGCCGCTGCGGGTCCACGGGGGCGACGCGCCCGCCCGCCGCGCCGTACAGCACCATCATGCCGCGCCGGCGCAGGCCGGCCAGGCTGCCGTCGAAGGTGGGCGCGCCGACCCCGTCGTAGACGACGGCGACGCCCTCGCCGCCGGTGAGCCGCCGCACCTCCTCGGCGAACCCGTCGTACCCGACGATCTCGTCCGCCCCGGCGTCCCGGGCCGTCTTCTCCTTCTCCGGTGTGGAGACGGTTCCGATGACCCGGGCGCCGAAGAGTTTGCAGAGCTGGACCAGCAGCAGGCCCATCCCGCCCGCCGCGGCGTGCACCAGGACGGTGTCGCCCGGCTTCACCTCGTACGTGGACCGCGTCAGGTACTCCGCCGTGATGCCCTGCAACAGCGAGGCCGCCGCGACCTCCAGGTCCAGCTC
This sequence comes from Actinomadura sp. SCN-SB, assembly GCF_043906805.1. Taxonomy (NCBI): domain Bacteria; kingdom Bacillati; phylum Actinomycetota; class Actinomycetes; order Streptosporangiales; family Thermomonosporaceae; genus Actinomadura; species Actinomadura sp. SCN-SB. Next base: position 175,166 of record NZ_JBIMPP010000004.1, read on the forward strand.
GTCGGGGACGGGCACCACCACGTCGGCCGGGACGGCGGCGTACTGCGCGTACGAGCCGGGCACGTTGACCCATGCCACCCGGTCGCCGACGGAGAAGCCGGTGACGCCCTCGCCGAGCGCCGCGACGGTGCCGGCGCCCTCGACGCCCGGCACGTACGGCATCGGCTGCGGGTAGGCGCCCGTCCTGAAGTACACGTCGATGTAGTTGACGCCGCTCGCCGCCAGCTCGATGAGCACCTCGCCCGGACCGGGGACGGGGTCCTCGCGTTCGGTGGCCTCCAGGACCTCGGGGCCGCCGTTACGGCTGACGACGATCGCGCGCATACTGTGCTCCTGCGGACGTACGGGGGCGTTCCGTCAGACCGTAGCCGGTTTGGCGCCCTCGGTCAGTTCCCCTTCTGAGGGGACGACCCCTCAGCCCCCTCCACTACGCTGGCGCTCCGCTCCGGGTGTCGGTCAGTCCCCCTCTGAGGGGACGACCCCTCAGACTCCCCGACAAAAACAGGACCGACCGACCCCCTCCACTACGCTGGCGCTCCGCTCCGGGTGTCGGTCAGTCCCGCCGCCTCGCGCAACGCCTCGGCCCGGTCGGTGCGCTCCCATGGCAGGTCGACGTCGGTGCGGCCGAAGTGCCCGTACGCGGAGGTCGGCGAGTAGATGGGCCGGTGCAGGTCCAGGTAGCGCCGGAACGCGGCGGGGCGCAGGTCGAAGTGGTCGGCCACCAGCTTCTCGATCACCTTGGGGCTGACCCGCTCGGTGCCGAAGGTGTCGATCAGCACCGACACCGGCCTGGCCACGCCGATCGCGTAGGCCACCTGGACCTCGGCGCGCTTGGCGAGCCCCGCGGCCACGATGTTCTTGGCGGCGTACCGGGCGGCGTAGGCGGCGGACCGGTCGACCTTGGAGGGGTCCTTGCCGGAGAACGCGCCGCCGCCGTGCCGGGCGTAGCCGCCGTAGGTGTCCACGATGATCTTGCGGCCGGTCAGGCCCGCGTCGCCCACCGGGCCGCCGATCACGAACCGTCCGGTGGGGTTGACCAGCAGGTCCCGGCGCAGCGCCTCGGGGTCGTAGAAGCCCTCGGGGAGGGTGGCGGTGACCACGTGCTCCCACAGGTCGGCGCGGATCTGCTCGTTGCTCGCGTCCTCGGCGTGCTGGGTGGAGATCAACACCCGCTCGACCGCGACCGGGACGTCGTCCACGTAGCGGACCGTCACCTGGGTCTTGCCGTCGGGACGCAGGTAGCCGATGGTGCCGTCCTTGCGGACCGCCGCCAGCCGCCGGGCCAGCCGGTGCGCCAGCGCGATCGGCATCGGCATCAGCTCGGGGGTCTCGTCGGTGGCGTAGCCGAACATCATGCCCTGGTCGCCCGCGCCGGCCCGGTCCAGCTCGTCCTCGGACTGGCCGCCGCGGTGCTCGTGCGCGGCGTCCACGCCCTGGGCGATGTCGGGCGACTGCTTGTCCAGGGCCACCAGCACCGCGCAGGAGTTGCCGTCGAAGCCGTACGCGGGGTCGTCATACCCGATCGCGTTGACGGTGTCCCGGACGATCTTGGTGTAGTCCAGCTGCTCCGGCGTGGTGATCTCACCGGCCACGACGACCATGCCGGTGGTCAGCAGGGTCTCGCACGCCACCCGCGAGTTCGGGTCGGCGGTCAGCGCGGCGTCCAGGACGGCGTCCGACACCGCGTCGGCCATCTTGTCCGGATGCCCCTCGGTGACGGACTCGGAGGTGAAGAGGTAGTCGCGGGAAACGGCCGACATATCAGGCTCCTTGCGCGAGAGATTCGGTGATCGGCGTGGACGTGCCGTCGGTGGCGGGCCCCAGTTCGCGGCGGACGGCCGCGGTGCCCTCCACCATGGCGGCGAGTTTGGCCCTGGCGACCGCCCCGGTCAGGTTGCGCAGACCGCAGTCGGGGTTGACCACCAGCCGGTCGGCGGGCACCAGCTCCAGGGCGTTGCGGATCCGGTTGGCGACCAGGTCGGGGGTCTCCACCTCGGCGCTCTTGACGTCCAGGACGCCGAGGCCGAGGTCGCGGTCCCAGCCGAACTTGCGCACGACCGGCAGGTCCTCCTGGCCCTTGCGGGCGAACTCCAGCACGAGCTGGTCGACCGTGGTGTCCAGGACGGCGGGGAACAGGAAGTCGTAGTGGCCCTCCCACAACGGGCGAGCGTAGCGGTTGCCGTAGCAAACGTGCAGCGCCCAGGTGACGTCCACGCCCTCGGTCACCACATTGATCGCCTCGATCGCCGTGACCACCTGGTCGGGGTAGCCGGCCAGGAACGGCTCGTCGATCTGGAGCAGCGTCGCGCCGCGCTCGGCCAGGGCGCGCGCCTCGGCGTTGAGCATCCGGGCCAGCGCGCGCACCAGCTCGCGGTCGTCCCGGTACGCCTCGTCCCGCACGCGGCGGGACAGCGAGAACGGGCCGGTGAAGGAGAACTTGATGGGCGCCGAGGTCTGGGACGCGGTGAAGGCGTAGTCGTCGGCCAGCCTCAGCGGTGGCGCGTCGAAGGAGCCGGGCAGCGGGGCGGGCAGCGTCGCGTCGTAATAGTCGAAGTAGAAGTCCTTGGACGTCTCCGCGAGCCGGATGCCCGGGGTGCGCGCGAGGAAGTAGTCGATGTCGTTGTCGCGGCGGAGCTCGCCGTCCGACACGATGTCGATGCCGGCCAGCTCCTGGTCGCGCAGCGCCGCCTTGATGGCCATCTCGTGCACGTCGGTGAGCTGCGCCAGGCTCATCCTGCCCCGGTAGTAGTCGGTCTTGAGGCGTTCCATCCACTCGGGCACCGGATACGAGCCGACCACGGTGGTCGGCAGCAACGGCACCCCCGCCATCGCCTTGCCGTGCGCCATCCGTCAGTCCCTCACCTGTGCCGTCATGGTCACGATGTTCCCGCCGCCTCGATGACGGAACGGGGCGTACCGGACCTCGAACCCCTTGCGGCGTCCCACGTGCGCGAGCAGCGGGCCGTTGACCCAGTTCACCACGGATCCGTCGTACTTGCCGGGGCCGCGGAAGCTCGTCCGATACCCCTGGACGTCGGTCACGAACAGGTCGTGGCACACCAGTTTCCCGTACGGGTGCAGCAGGGAGAGGCTGTCGGTGAAGCTGGCCAGCGCGCCGTTGTTCACGTGCATCCGGACGTCCGCGCCCGACTCCAGCAGCGGGCGCAGCGTCTCGCCGCTCACCGACGGCGCCAGCTCGTACAGGTCCAGGCCGGCGAGCGGGACGTAGCGTTCCTTCAGCCGCACCAGCGACCACGCCTTCTGCCAGAACTCCACCGCGCTGTTCACGTCCGGGAACCGCGCCGGGTCGGCGTCGGCCAGCAGGGACGGGCCGAGCCGCAGCAGCCGGTGGACCAGTCCGGGCAGGTCCTCCGGTGCCAGGCCGACGTCCTCGGCGAGCCCGGCCGCGCCGTCCGCCGGGAGGTAGGCCCGGGTCTGGACGAGGTAGGTCCGCCCGCCCAGATGCGCGACCTCGTCGGTGGGCAGGTTGTCGTAGACGTTGGAGATGTAGATCAGGAAGACCTTGTACCGGAGGAAGCCGAGCGAGGTGCAGGGGCGGGTGGCGTCCAGCGCGAACGAGCTGACCCGCTCGGCGTGGTCGGCGACGTTCTCCCGCGCCAGGTCCAGGACGTGCGGCGAGTTGTCGCACATGAGGTAGTGCAGCCGCCGGTAGTACTCCTTGCCGTGCGCCCGGTCCAGCTCGCGGAACTCGTCCAGGAACACCCGCGCCTGGTTGCCGTTGCCGACGCCGAACTCGACGACGTACAGCTGCTCGGGCAGCGCGCCGGTCTCCGACAGCCGGTCCCACACCGCGAACAGGTCGCCGATCAGCTCGCGCGCGCCGTCGCGGTTGCGGGCGTCGCTCTCGCCGCCGGGCAGCGCCTGCTCGTACTCGCGGCCGGTCGCCTTCTCCCACACCCGCAGCGCCGACCAGTACAGGGAGTTGAACGCCCAGATGCAGCTCTCCCTGCCCGGACCCCAGTCCTCCAGGTAGAGGTCGCGGTCGTCGGCGTCGTGCAGCCTGGCGGACGTCAGCTCGCGCAGGGGGTGGTCACCGCTGCGCCGCACGTCCACGGCGATCTCCATGTCGTCGTCCCGGACGCCGACGGGGACGGGCACGGGCCATTCCTGGGAAGGATCCTTCGGAGCGGGTGACGCGGACAGGATGGGACGGACGTCCACCACGTCCCGGAAGTTGTTCCTGTACTGCACCCAGTCGTAGACCACCCGGACCCGCCCGAGGTCGGCGTCCTCGTCGCGCAGCGCCTCCAGGACGGGTGTCACCGCCTTGCCGATGTCCAACGGCTTCTTGCCCCGCAGCCGGGCATGCGGGCGGAAGTCAACGATCACGTCCGGCCTCCCTTCCCGGACTCGCCGCGGACCCCGGGACCGACCCCGGCGCGCTGGACGATGTCGGGCACGCCGCGCTCGAACCCGATGGCCATGACGTGCACGCCCGCCACGCCGGGCACCTCGGTGAGCCGCTTGATGGTCTCGACGCACAGGTCGATGCCCTCCTCGGTCACCCGGTCGGACGGCACGGCGCGCAGCCGCCGCTCCACCTCGTCCGGGATCACGACGCCCGGGACGGTGCGCATGAACTCCAGGGCGCGCAGCGAGCGGATCGGGCCGACGCCCGCCAGCACCGCGCACTTCTCGGTCACCCCGAGGTCGCGCAGGTCGCCCATCCAGCGCTCGAACAGGTCGAAGTCGAACACGAACTGCGTCTGCACGAACTCGGCCCCGGCGGCGACCTTCTTGGCCAGCCGCCGCGCCCGCAACTCGGTCGGCGGCGCGAACGGGTTCTCCACCGTCCCGATCATCCAGCCGGGCCTGGTCGCGATCTCCCGGCCCGACATCAGCGTGCCCTCGTCGCGCAGGGCGCGGGCCGCCCAGCCGAGCTGCACGCCGTCCAGGTCGAACACCGGCTTGGCGTCCGGGTGGTCGCCCGCCTTCGGATGGTCGCCGGTCAGCAGCAGGACGTTCGGGATGCCCAGCGCGCCCGCCGCCAGCAGGTCCGACTGCAACGCGAGCCGGTTGCGGTCGCGGCAGGTCAGCTGCATCACCGGCTCCACGCCCGCGCGCATCGCCAGCAGGCTCGCGGCCAGGCTGGACATCCGGACCCTCGCGCCCTGGTTGTCGGTGATGTTGGCGGCGTCCACCCAGCCCCGCAGCAGCTCCGCCTTGCGCGCCACCGCGTCCGGGTCGGCGTCCCCCGGCGGCTCGATCTCCGCGGTCACGACGAAATGCCCGGCGTCGAGCGCCGCGCGCAGCTCACCACCGGGATCGGGAGGGCTCATCTCGGCGTCAACCCCTTCTCCTGTGCGCCCGCGCCGTTCAAGGCCGGGTACGGGTCGGTGTCGGTGAAGGCCGTCCACAGGCCGTCGTCACGGCCCTGCCAGTAGTTCACCCAGGAGCTGCGGCCCCGCTCGCGATGGTCGACGGGACGGTGCAGCAGGTCGAGGTCGGCGCCGCGGCCCGACGCCTCCGCGCGCTCGTACGCGATCAGCCACACGCAGCGCAGCCCGGGATGCACCTCGCAGCGGCCGTCGGCCGACACGCCGCCGCAGGGTCCGTTGCGGAGCTGCTTCGGGCAGGTCATCGGGCAGGTGTACCCGGTCGCCGGAAGCTCGCACTGGCCGCACATCCGGCAGCCGAACAGCGCCTCCTTGCTCGCCCTCTCCCCCGCCGTGAACCAGCGGTACAGGCGCGGCCGGCGTTCGACGAGGGCGGCGAGCCGCCGGTAGACCGCGTTCGCGGCCATGAGCGCGTGCAGCAGGTAGCCCATGCGCGCGGACAGCCTCGGACGGAACGGCCTGGGCCAGGTCGTGTCCGGGCGGGGTTCGCTGGACATATCCAATGGCGGCTTCCGTGTTCGATATGGGCGGCACCGATGCGCTTGCCGCGTATTGGTCGCGTATTGCGGGCGGTCACCTCTTCACAGAGTCGCATTCGGCTTCGGGGCTGTCTTCGGCTCGCGGGCCAACGGTGGACGGGCGGGCGTTGTTGCGTGACACAGCGGGGTACCGGCCGGCCGAAAGCCTTCCATTGGGCAGAACCTCGCTTGTCATCGCCCGTGCCGTGCGTCACCGTGAGCGTGGAGACAACGGGTCAGGGGTGTCACTTGTGCCGTAACACAAAAGGGTGTGAAGGGCCCCGGTCGCGCCATTGCCCGTTCCGGATCGCCGATCTCGAACTCCGGGCATGACCGCGGCCGGCGCAGCGATGAGCACCTCCGCGTTCCCTTCCGACGCGGCGCCCGCGGGCCGGCAGGCGGGCGCCCGCGACGAGACCTATGTCCTGCGGAAGATCGTCGCCATGTGCGGGCGGCTGTCGGCGCTGGCGTCCCAGGACGTCGATGTCGCCGGGGTCGTGCGGTTCCTCTCCGAGGGCGTCGGCGCGCAGGTGGCGCTGCTCGACCGCACGCTCGAAGTGATCGCCTTCGCCGGGGTGGACGACCCCGCCGAGGTGGTCGGCAAGCTCCGTGACCACGCCGGCGGGTCCGGCCCGTACACGGTGCTCAACTCCGCCGCCCGCAACCGGCGCCCGCTCACCGTCCCGGTGCTGACCGGCGACGCCGCCTCGGTGATCGTCGCCCCGGTCTCGGTCGGCGAGGACGTGGCCGGGCACCTGCTCACCGTCGGCGGCCGCGACCACGACCTGACGGAGGACATGCGGCTGCTGGTCACCGAGCACGCCGCCATGGTGTGCGGGGTGATGCTCGGCCGCGAGCTGGTGGTGGCCGCCGCCGCGGGCCGGGCCCGCCAGGAGCTGTTCGAGGGGCTGCTCCACGCGCGCGGCGGCGGGACGGGCGACCGGGAGGACGGCGAGGCGGAGCGCTGGGCCCGCCACCTCGGCTACGACCCGGAGCGCCGCTACCACGTGCTGGCCGTCGCGCTCGTCCACGCCGGTCCCTCGGCCACGGCCGGGACGGGTCCGCTCGCCTTCGTCGAGTCGACCCTCACCCGCCTCGCCCCGGACGCGATCGTGGCCACCCGCCAGGACGAGGTCGTGGCCATCGTCCCGGTGAACGGCGAAGGCGACGAAGGGCTGGCCGAGGTGCGCAAGCTGGCGTCCGCGTGCGCCGCCTCGATCGCCGAGCGCCGGCTCGGCGTCGCCGCCGCCGGGGTGGGCAACGAGTGCGGCGGCGCCGCCGGGATCGCGCGCTCGTACGCCGAGGCCGGCCGGGCGCTCGCGGGCGTCCGGCGGATGGGCGGCTCGGGAGGCGTCGCCGCGTTCGCCGACCTCGGGATCCATCGGCTGCTGCTGCGCGTTCCCGACGTGGGCGACCTGCGCGCGTTCGCCGACGAGGTGATCGGCAAGCTGCTGGACGAGGAGGAGGCGACCGGCATGGAGTACCTGACCACGCTGTCGGTCTACTTCAACGAGAACAGCAGCCCGCGCCGCACCGCCCGGCGGCTGCACGTCCACCCGAACACCGTCAGCTACCGCATCCGCCGCGTCGAGGAGATCACCGGGCTCTCCTTCGACGTCCACCGCGACCGGCTGATGGCCGAGGTCGCCGTGGAGATCCTCACCGGACTGGGAACGTCATGACCGACCTGCGGCAGGCCCTGGAGTCGGGCATCCTCATCTGCGACGGCGCGATGGGCACCATGCTGCACGCGGCGGGCAACTCGCTCGACCAGGCGCTGCCCGCCCTCAACCTGACCGACGCGGCGCTGGTGCGCACCATCCACGACAGCTACGTGGACTCCGGCGCCGACATCGTCCAGACCAACACCTTCGGCGCGAGCCGTCCCCGGCTGGCCGCCTACGGCTTCGGCGACCGGGTGGAGGAGATCAACCGCGCGGGCGTGCGGCTGGCCCGCGAGGCCGCGGCCGCCGCCGGCCGGCCGGTCCTGGTCGCGGGGTCGGTCTCCCCCGCGGTGAACGTGCAGCAGCGGCGCAGGGCCGGTGCCGCCGAGCGCCGCGACGCGCTCGCCGAGCAGCTCTCCGTCCTGGACGACGCGGGCGTGGACCTGGTGCTCCTGGAGACCTTCGGCTATCTGGACGAGCTGGTCGAGGCCGTGGAGGTCGCGGCCGGGCTGTGCCGTGTCCCGGTGATCGCGCAGGCCACGTTCGCCAGCGACACCCACACGCTCAGCGGCCACACCCCGCGCGAGGTCGCCTCGGCGCTGGCCGGCACCCCGATCGTCGCGCTCGGCACCAACTGCACCCTCGGCCCGCAGCGTTCCCTCGCCGTGCTGCGGGCGCTGAGCGAGCACACCGACCTGCCGCTGACCGTGCAGCCCAACGCGGGACTGCCGCGCCGGGTGGCCCCGGCACGGTTCGAGTACGACATCGACTCCGAGTACTTCGTCCGGTACGTACGGCAGCTCCTGGAGGCGGGGGCGCGGATCGTCGGCGGCTGCTGCGGCACCACGCCGACCCAGCTCGCCGCGATCGTCCAGGCCGCCGAGGAGTACCGGCGGCGCCCCCTGACCGTGACGCCACGGGAGGAGCCCGCCCCGGCCCGGCCCGCGCCGGTCCGCCCCGCGCCGTTCGGCGACCGGTTCATCGTCGAGCTGACGCCCCCGCCGACCGGCGGCGGCGAGGAGACCCTCGACATGGCCAGGCGGCTCATGGACGACGGGATCGGCCTCATCTCCGTGGTCGCGTCCCGCACCGCCAGGGCCCAGATGAACCCCATCGACCTGGCCCTGCACCTGCACCAGACCCTCGGCGTCGACACCATGGCCACGGTCACCACCTGGGACCGCACCATCATGGCGTTGCAGGCGGACCTGCTGGGCGCCCACACCCTCGGCCTGCGCCGCGTCGTCTGCGAGACCGGCAGCCCGCCCCTGCTCGGCGACTACCCGCACGTCGACGGCATCTGGGACGTGGACTCGCTCGGCCTCATCGAACTGCTCGCCGACCTCAACAACGGCGACGACTACTACGGCCTGCGGCTGCCGTCCAAGACCGAGTTCGAGATCGGCGCCCGCATCAACCCCGGCAGCCGCGAACCCGAACGCGAGGCCGCCCGCGCCGCCGGCAAGATCGCCGCGGGCGCCCGCTTCCTCATCACCCGCCCCGTGTACGACCCGGCCGACCTGGAACGCCTTCTCGACCTCGTCACCCGGCAGACCTCGGGACAGGAGGTGCCGGTGCTCGCGGCCGTCCACCCCCTCACCGACTTCCCCGAAGCCGAGCTGCTCGCCCACGAGGTCCCGGACGTCCGGATCCCCGACCGCACCCTCGCCGCCCTCCAGAACGCGGGCGACGGCGCCCGCGAGGTCGGTATCGAACTGGCCCTCGACCTGGTCTCCCACCTCAAGGGGATGGCCGGCGGGATCGTCCTGGCGCCCACGACGGACCCGGTGGAGACCGTGCACGCCATCCTCTCCGGCACCGGAAAGGGCCGGTGACCCCGTTCGGGTCACCGGCCCTGTGCCGACGGGCGTCAGGCGTGGTCGTGCTTGCCCTTCGCCTTGGCGAGGCCCTCGTCCAGGCCCTCCTTGGTCTTCCGCACGACCTCCTGGACGGTCGCGTTCCGGTTCGCCTTCGCGAGCAGGTCCTCGGCGATGGACGACGACCGGCCCTCCGCGGGGATCAGCGCCCACGCCGCGGCGTAGACCAGGACGACCGCGCCGCCGAAGGAGGTGACGGTGCCGACGAGCGCCAGGGCGGCCACGCCCAGCCGCAGGACGTTGACGTCGATCCCCAGGTGGCGCGCGGCGCCGGCGCACACCCCGGCGATCATGCGGCCCTCGTTGGCGCGGCGCGGCCGCGTGGCGGCGGTGTCGGTGCCGGTCTGCCCGGTCTGCCCGGTCTGCCCGGTCTGCTCGGTGTCCATGCCTTGATCCTGCCGTCGCGGCGTTCGCCGGACCATCGGGATTCGCCCTGATCCGCCCCTGATCCGACCCTTGCCGGGCGGCCCCGTTCCCGGGTCCCTACCCTGAGGTGTCCCGGAGGATGGCGGCGACCGGCGGGGAGCGGTAGGCGGGCGTCTGGCCGCCCATCCACCTCTCCAGGTCCGGCCTGTGCGGAGGCACGCCGCCGAGCAGCAGCAGCACGCCGCTCACCACGCCGCCGATCAGCGCGACCACGACGGTGATGAGGATGGAGGAGTGGATGCCGTCGCCGAGGTCCGCGTGCGTCATGGCGAGGTACAGCAGCACCGGGCCGACGAGGAACGCCCCCTCCGAGCGGAGCAGCTCCACCAGGCCGAAGGTCGGTCCGAGCCGGGCGGCGGGGACGCTCAGCGCGGACATGAACAGGCCGGGCGTCACCCCGGCACCGGCCCCGAAACCCAGCAGCAGACCGGCCGTGGTCACGACGAGGTGGTCGTGGCCGGTGCCCAGCCCCAGCAGGATCGCGCCGCCGGCCGCCACCGTGAACAGCCCGGCGAACGGCAGCACGGGCAGCCAGCGCGACGTCAGTACCCTCATGAACAGCAACGCGGACACGACGATCCCGACGAGCTGGGCGGCCAGCAGCACGCCGGACATGATCTGGGACCGGCCGGCCACCTGAAGCAGGTAGGTCACGGTGAGTTCGATCAGGGTGATGAACGAGGCGCCCACCACTATCGCCAAGGAGATCCCGGTGACCGGAAGCGTGTTGGTCAGCAGCCTCAGGGGCATCAGGGATGCCGCATCCGGTACTGGGTCACCAGGAGGGCGCCGAGCGCCGCGAGCCCCAGCACGATGGGCACGAGGAAGCCCGGCGAGGCGAACGTCACCTCGCCCAGCAGGGCGACCCCGAGAAAGGGCAGGATCGTGGCGGCGGCCGCGATCGGGATGGCGGTCCAGTCGAAGGTCACCTCGTGGCCTCCCAGCGGCCGGCGCGGGAACGCCAGCAGCCCGGTCACGAACCCGAGGGCGCCGATCACCGCGGTGCCGACGAACAGCGGGCGCCAATGCGACACGTTTCCCACGATGCCGCCGACGACCGGGCCGAGCGTCACGGCCCCGAACAGCCCCAGGCTCACGAACGCCGCGGTCATCGGCACCTTGTCGACGCCGTGCCCGGTGACCAGCGGCGGCAGGGCGGCGACCAGCAGCATGCCGGTGGCCAGGCCCTGGAGCACGTGACCGAGGGCGAACGGCACGATGCCCGGCGCGAGCGCGGCCAGCAGCGAACCCGCCACGAACGCGACCTCGCACGCCAGGTAGACCCGGCGGGCCGGGACGCGCTGGATCAGGTCGGCGGCGACGACGGCGCCGAGCGCGTAGGCGGCGTCCGACATCCCGGCCGCGAGCTGCATGCCCAGCGCCCCGCCGCCCAGCTCGCGTTGCAGTTGTTCGCCGAACAGCTGCGACGCGCCGGACAGGATGAGGAACGGGCACAGGGCGAGCAGCACGAGCGCCACCGCGGCAGGGTAGCTCCGCTGCCACGGCACGGCTTTCCGGTCCCCCGACACCATCGGGCGGCTACCCACGCCGTCCCCACGGAAACCTCATCTGAGCTCGGGATGCGCGCCGACCTGCCCCGGCTCGGCGAACGCGGAAGGTCCGGGGGCCGTGTGAAGTCGGCTTGGCCGGGTAGCGGGCTCTCCGACGGTGATGGCGAGAACACTCCCGGTGATGGCCACCGTGGCGGAAGCCGAGCACGACTGGAGAAACGACGATGCCGGCAACCAACGGCGAGAGCGCGACCGCGGACGATCGCATGCTGGGTTCGGTGCCGGGCGCCCCGGCGCTCGGGCGCGCGCCGGTGAACCAGGAGGACGGCGGCTTCGACTGCCCGGGGTGCGCGTGGCCCGACGACTCCCACGGCCTGCATCTGGACATCTGCGAGAACGGCGTCAAGCACGCGAACGTCCTGTGCGGCCTCGCCGACTTCAGCGAGCAGAGCGGGCAGCCGGTCACCGAGCACCTGATCGCCGACGTGTCCCCCAGCCGTCAGGACCAGGCGACGGCACGGTGAGGCCGGGGGACGCGGATGTGCGCTAGCAGCCTGACCCTTCATCCCATGGCCCTGGACGCCGTGGCGCTGCACGCGGTGGTGGACGCGGGCAAGGACGTCGTCCCGGCCCGCGCGCAGATGGCGACCACGCTGGGCTTCCACATCATCCTGGCCTGCCTGGGGATCGCGCTGCCGACGATCGTGCTGCTGGCGGAGTTCATCGGCCTGCGCCGGAACGACGAGACGGCGCTGCGGCTGGCGCGGCGCTGGTCCCAGGTCATGGCGGTGCTGATCGCGGTCGGCGCGGTCACCGGCACCGTGCTGTCGTTCGAGATGGGCCTGCTGTGGCCCGGGCTGATGCGCCGGTACGGGGCGGTGCTGGGGATCCCGTTCGCCCTGGAAGGGCTGTTCTTCTTCCTCGAAGCGATCTTCGCCGGGATCTATCTGTGGGGCTGGCGGCGGCTGCCGCCCTGGGCGCACTGGTGGTCCGGCACGCCGATCGCCCTGAGCGGGATCTTCGGCGCGATGTCGGTGGTCGCGGTGAACTCGTGGATGAACCAGCCGGGCGGGTTCACCGAGCGCGACGGCGTGATCACCTCGGTGAACCCGTGGCAGGTGTTCTTCAACGCGGCCTTCGACTACCAGGTGCCGCACATGATCCTGGCCGCCTACATGGTCACCGGCTTCCTGGTGGCCTCGGTGTACGCGGCGGGCATCCTGCGGGGCCGCCGCGACCGCTACCACTACACCGGCTTCGCCGTCGGGTTCGTTCCCGCGGCGGTGCTGACCCCGTTCCAGATCTTCGTCGGCGACACCGCGGCGCGGGCGATCGCCAGGGACCAGCCGGTGAAGTTCGCCGCCATGGAGTACGTCCCGCGGACGTCGCGGAACGTGCCGGAATGGATCGGCGGCGTCTACGTCGACGGCCGGGTCGTCGGCGGTGTGAAGATCCCCTACCTGGACTCGCTGCTGGTCGGTTTCCGGCCGAGCACCAAGGTCATCGGGTGGGAGAGCGTGCCGCCCGACATGCGTCCGCCCGCGATCTCGCTGATCCATCTGTGTTTCGACGTCATGGTCGTGCTGGGCACGCTGCTGCTGCTCGCCGGGCTGTGGGCGCTGTACGAGTGGTGGCGGCGGCGCCGGCTGCCACCGGGGCGGCTGTTCTGGCTTCTGGGGCTGATCAGCGGTCCCGCCGCGACCGTCGCGATGGAGGCCGGCTGGGTGGTCACCGAGGTCGGACGGCAGCCGTGGGTGGTCTACCGGCTGATGAGAACCTCCGAGGCCGCCACCACCAACGAGGGCGTCGCCGTCACCCTGACCCTGATCGTCATCCTGTACGCGGTGCTCGGGGTGGGGACGATCGCGATCCTGCGGATGCTGGCCCGGCGCTGGCGCGGCGGCGACGCCGAGGAGGCGGCCGTCCCCTACGGTCCCCCCGACGTTCCGCGGGACGCGCCCGAAGGCGAGAAGGCGCGGTGACGGCCGCGGACGTGGTGGGCGGGATCCTGCTCGCCGGGATCACCCTGTACGCGGCCCTGGGCGGGGCCGACTTCGGCGGCGGCCTGTGGGACCTGCTGGCCGGCGGCACACGGCGGGGACGGGCGCCGCGCGCGCTGATCGACACGTCCATCACGCCGGTCTGGGAGGCCAACCACGTCTGGCTGATCTTCATCCTGGTCGTCTTCTGGACCGGCTTCCCGCGGGCGTTCAGCGCGGTGATGACCACCGCCGCGCTCCCGCTGTGGCTCGCGCTGGGCGGCATCGTGCTGCGCGGCGCCGGGTTCGCGTTCCGCAAGGAGCTGTCCCGGCTGCACGCCCAGCGCGCCACCGGCGCCGTCTTCGCCCTCTCCTCGCTGATGACCCCCTTCTTCATGGGCACCGTGATCGGCACCATCGCCACCGGTGCCGTCCCGGTGTCCGGCAAGGTCGACCTGGACGCGTGGACGAGCCCCACCTCGCTGCTGATCGGGGCGCTGTTCGTGGCCGCCTGCGGCTACCTGGCGGCGGTGTACCTGGTCGGCGAGGCCGATCGCCGCGATGACCGGCTCATGCTCGACTACTTCATCGACCGGGCCCGGATCGCGGCCGTCGTCGCCGGGGCGTTGTCGCTGATGACCTTGATCGTCCTGCGCGGTTCCAACCAGGCGCTGTTCGACCGGCTGATCGGCCGGGCGCTGCCGCTGGTCATCCTGGCCGGGGTCTGCGGGCTGGCGGTGGTGGTCCTGCTCACCGCGAGGCGGCTCAGGGGCACGCGGGCCATCGCCGCCCTCGGCGTGGCCGCCGTGGTGTGGGGGTGGGGCGTGGCCCAGTATCCGGTGCTGCTGCCCGGCACGCCGGTGACCCTGACCAACGCCGGGGCGCCGCAGGTCACCTTCGTCAGCCTGATCGTGGTGTTCATCGCCGCGCTGGTGCTGGTCGTACCCTCCTTCGGGCTGCTGTTCGTCCTGCAGAGCAGGCACCTGCTGGAGGCGGAGGAGACCGCGATGCCGTCGGCCGCGGACCCGCCCGGCTGAGAGCGCCGGGGTGCGGATTCGCGGGCCCGTCGCGCCGATGCTCGCGGCGATGGTCGAGGAGATCCCGGCGGGCGAGGCCCTGGCCTTCGAGCCCAAGTGGGACGGGTTCCGCGTGCAGGTGTGGGTGGACGCGGAGGGCGGCGTGGAGCTGTACTCGCGCACCCGCACCAGGCTGACCGGCTTCTTCCCGGAGACCGTGGCCGCGGTCGGGCGGCACGTCCCGGCGGGGACGGTCCTGGACGGTGAGCTGGTGCACTGGTCACCGGCGGGGCGCCTCGACTTCGAGGTGCTGCGACAGCGGCTGAACCTGGGGCCACGGCGCGCCGCCGAGCACGCACGCCGGCACCCGGTCACGGTGGCGGTGTTCGACGTCCTGGAGACGGCGGACGAGGGCGATCTGCGCGGCCGGCCGCTGGCCGAGCGGCGGGCCGTCCTGGAACGGCTGCTGGCGGGGGTGCCGGGTACCGACCTGGTGGTCCTGACGCCGCAGACCACCGATCGCGGCGAGGCCGAGCTGTGGCTGGAGGTGCTGCCCGCGCAGGGGATCGAAGGCTTGGTGATCAAACCGCTGGCCGGCGCCTACAGATCGGGCGCGCGCGGCTGGATGAAGATCAAGCATCGCCGGGAGACGCCGGTCATCGTCGGCGGCTACACCGGCCCGGTCACCGCCCCGACCGGCCTGGTCATCGGCCGCTACTTCGACGACGGGGTGCTGCGCGTCGTGGGCCGTACCAGCGCCCCACCGGCCGACCTGCGCGACGAGCTGCGGGCCGAGCTGGAGGCCAGGAGCCCGGCACCGCCCGATCACCCCTGGCCCGAGCTGCTGTCCCCCGGCTGGGGACCCGGCCGGCGCGCCCCGATCCCCTATGAGCGCGTCGAGCCGACGCTCGTCGCGCAGGTGTCGGTCGACATCGCCGAGGATCGCGGACGCCGCTGGCGGCACGCCGCGCGGCTGCTGGAGCTGCGGACCGACCTCACGCCCGCGGACGTGCCCACCGGCCTCCGGATCGAGTGATCCGCGGGCCGGTCAGGTGAGGAGGCCGGTCAGGATGCCGCGGACGGCCCGTTCGAAGAGATCCCGTTCCGGCGCGGGCGGCGCGGGGCGGCCGAGCGCGGCGGCGAAGTGCGGGTACCTGGTCAGGTCCAGCCCCGCGAACGACACGGATCCGGCGGTGGCCTCGCCGCGGGCGAAGAGGCTGACGACGCCGGTCATCATCGCGATCGCCTCGAACTTGGCGGTGGCACCGGCCGGCACGGGTTCCAGGACGCCCAGGCAGTGGTCGAACCAGGCCAGGCCCTCGGGCCCGATCCCGGACGTCCGGTGCAGCACCTCCACCAGCCAGGGGTGGCGCCGGTAGAGGCCCAGTTGCCTGCGGGCCAGCTCCAGCATCGCGTCCAGCCAGTCCCCGTCGCTCTCCGGGTAGGGACGCAGCTCGCCCACCACCCGGTCGGTCATCAGGTCCAGCAGGTCGTCGCGGGACGACAGGTACCGGTAGAGCGATCCGGCGCCGGTGCCGAGCGCGGTGGCGACGGCGCGCATCGTCACCGCGGCGAGCCCTTCGGTGTCGGCGAGGGCGATCGCCGCCTCGACGATGGCGTCCCGGCTGTGCGCGGGCGCGGGGCCGCGGGTGCCGCGCTCGGGCCTGGACCAGATCGGGGTCCGGCGGGCCTCGGAGCCGGACGGGCGCGAATTGGCGGGTGCGTCGTTCACCGGTCCACTGTAAACTGCGAACGACGTTTGCAGTTTCAGCTACGGAGGACACGCGGGTCATGAAACGGATCACGGCACGAGACGGCGCCGACATCACGGTGCGGACCAGCGGAAGCGGACCCGGCATCGTGGTCGTCCACGGAGGCGGGGTCACCGTCGACGTCTACCGGCGGCTGGCCACGGCGCTGTCCAGCCGGTTCACCGTCCACCTCTACGACCGGCGCGGACGCGCCGACGCCCCGCCCAGGTCACAGCCCTACGACATCGAGGAGGACATCGGCGACCTCGCCGCCGTCATGGAGGCGACCGGCGCCGCCAACGTCCTCGGCCACAGCTCGGGCGGCTTCATCGCGCTGAAGGCGGCGCACCGGCTGCCGATCGACCGGCTCGCGCTCTACGACGCGGCGATCTCCATCGACGGCAGCTTCCCCGCGGCCTGGCTGCCCGCCGCGCGGCAGGCGTTGCGGGACGGGCAGACCGCCCGCGCCCTCGCGATCGTCGGGTCCGGCATCAACCCGCAGACGGGAGCCGCGAAGCTGCCCCTCGGCGTGCAGACCGCGATCGTCCGCGCGTTCATGCGCACCCGGATCGGCCGCACCATGAGCGACCTGCTGGAGATCACCCTCGACGAGACCGACATCATCGTCCGGAACGACGGCCCCGCCGAGCAGTGGGCGGGGGTCACCTCCGCCGTGCTGCTCGCCTCGGGCGCCGACAGCGCCCCCTTTTACGCCGAGAGCAACGAGGCGCTGGCCCGCGTCCTGCCGCAGGCCCGCACCATGCTCATCCCGCGCAGCGGCCACGACGCCCTCAACAGGGCGCGCCCGAGGCTCGTCAACCCGCTCGCGGCGTTCTTCACCGGAGCCAGGGTCACGCGGCCCGCCTAGGAACGAGCCGGCTCCATCGGTATGCGGGTCGTCGTGACGCACGCGCGTTCATGCGGACGTGACGGCCCGCCTTACCGACGAGGTCGCGGGACGATCGGCCTGCACGGCGCCGCGGCCCTGAGCGCGCCCATCACGCCTTCACCACGGAGACCGGCGCGGCGTCCCGTGGTGACCCGAGCCGGACCGGCTAGGCGTCGGCGTGCGGGCGTTCCACCGGGACGTCGGCGCCGTCGATCAGGGAGCGCGCGACGGCGGGCCGCAGCGAAGGGGGCAACGGGCGCCGCGAGACACGCAGATGGGCGACCGCCGCGCGCAGGTCCGCGACCTCCTTGCGCAGCGCCTCGATGGTGGCCCGGTCCCTGGCGGCGCGATCGGACTCGACCGCGCCGGTGATGCGCGACAGCTCCTCCAGCACGGGCGCCAGCGGGCCACGCTGATCAGATTGCGCCGATGTCATCACGCCTCCAGGCCGCCTACCCTCGACGTCGTGTCCGAGGCTAATCGCCTGGTCGGGCCCGTCGATATGTGCGCCGGACCAAGGCGGCGCCGCGGTCGGTTGGCAACGGCCACAAAATCGGTGACCGGCGAAAAGGAGAGTCCCATGGCTCATGACGCGGCCCGTGACGCGGCCTATGACGTGGCGGCCGTGCGCGCGTTGTTCCCGGCGCTGAAAGCCGGGTCCGCCCACTTCGACGGACCCGGCGGCACGCAGACGCCGCTTCCCGTCATCGAGGCCATCGCCGACGCGCTGGCCGGGCCGCTGTCCAACCGGGGCGTTCACACCGCGGGCGAGCGGAACGCCGACAGGCTCGTCGTGGACGCGCGGCGGGCGATGGCGGACCTGCTCGGCGCGTCCCCGTCCGGGATCGTCTTCGGCCGCAGCGCCACGCAGCTCGCGTACGACTTCTCCCGGACCCTCGCCAAGACGTGGGCGCCTCAGGACGAGGTGGTGGTCACCAGCCTGGACCATGACTCCAACATCCGTCCCTGGACGCAGGCCGCGGAGGCCGCCGGAGCCACGGTGCGCTGGGCCCACTTCGATCCGGCGACCGGTGAGCTGCCGGTGGACGCGGTGCGGGAGGCGCTGTCCGAGCGCACGCGGCTGGTGGCGGTCACCGCGGCGTCCAACCTCATCGGCACGCGTCCCGACATCCCGGCGATCGCGCGGGCGGCGCACGAGGTGGGGGCGCTCCTGTACGTGGACGGCGTCCACTACACCGCGCACGTCTCCGTCGACTTCGAGCGGCTGGGGGCGGACTTCTTCACCTGCTCCCCGTACAAGTTCCTCGGGCCTCACCTGGGGGTGCTCGCGGCCCGCCCCGAGCTTCTGGAAACCCTGGAGCCGGACAAGCTGCTGCCGTCGACCAACGCCGTCCCGGAACGATTCGAGCTCGGCACCCTGCCGTACGAGTTCCTGGCCGGTACCCGTGCCGCCGTCGACTTCCTGGCCGGGCTGCGCCCGGACGCGGAAGGCGACAGGCGCCGCCGTCTCATCTCCGCGTTCACGGCCCTCGAAGAGCACGAGGACGCGCTGCGGCTCCGGATCGAAGAGGGCCTCGCCGCCCTTCCCGGCGTCATCGTCCACTCACGGGCGGCGGAGCGCACGCCCACGCTGCTGCTGACCTTCGACGGACGCGACACGTTCGACGCCTATCGCTACCTCGCCGAACGTGGCGTGCACGCCCCGTCCGGCTCGTTCTACGCGCTGGAGGCGTCCCGAAGGCTCGGCCTGGGCGACGGCGGCGGACTGCGCGTCGGGCTCGCACCCTACACCGACACCGAAGACGTGGACCGGCTCCTCCAGGGACTCGCCGATATCCTCAAAGGGGCTTGACGGCCCTCGCCCGCAAGTCCTCGTGACCATAATCGTCCATGGGCTCCCTGCTTCCCAGCGTCGAGGCGCTCCAGCTCGTCGACCACCACTGTCACGGGGTGGTGCGCCACGACCTGGACCGCGACGGGTTCGAGTCGATGCTCAACGAGTCCGGCGGGCCCGGCCCGCTCGGCGGGTCGCTGTTCGACTCGCAGATCGGGCTGGCCGTGCGCCGCTGGTGCGCGCCCGTCCTGGACCTGCCGCCGCACGCGCGCCCCGACGACTACCTGGCGCGCCGCGCCGAACTCGGTCCGGACGAGGTCAACCGGCGGTTCCTGCGCGCGGCCGGGACGGCGGCGCTGTGCGTCGACACCGGCTACACGCCCGACGCGATCCTGTCCCCCGGCGAGATGGGGGAGCTGGCCAAGGCTCCGGCGTACGAGGTCATCCGGCTGGAGCGGGTGGCCGAGGAGGTGGCGGCCACCGAGCCGTCCCCGCTCGACTTCGCCGACGCCGTGCGGTCCCGCCTGCACGAGCGCGCGGAGAACGCCGTCGGCGTGAAGTCGATCGCGGCCTACCGGGTCGGGCTCGACCTGCCCGCCGAACGCCCGTCCGACAGCGAGGTCGCCGCGGCGGCCGGGGACTGGCTCGCGTCCGGGAACCCCCGGCTGGCCAACGTGACGCTGCACGCGTTCCTCGTGTGGTGCGGGATCGACCTCGGGCTGCCGCTCCAGTTCCACGTCGGTTACGGGGACTCCGACGTCGACCTGCACCGCTGCGACCCGCTGCTGCTGACGCCGCTGCTGCGCGCCACGCAGGACTCCGGGACGCCCATCATGCTGCTGCACAACTACCCGTACCACCGGAACGCGGGCTACCTCGCGCAGGTGTTCCCGCACGTGTTCGCGGACGTGGGGCTCGCCACGCACAACCTCGGCCACCGGGCGCCCGCGCTCATCGCGGAGGCCCTGGAGCTGATCCCGTTCGGGAAGTTCCTGTACTCCTCCGACGCCTTTGGCCTGCCCGAGCTGTACCACCTCGGCGCGCTGCTGTTCCGCAGGGGCCTGTCGGACTTCCTGCGGGACGGCCTGGACGACGGCGCCTGGACGGAGGCCGACGCCGGCCGCATCGCGGAGCTGGCCGGTGCCGGGAACGCCCGCCGCGTCTACCGGCTGGACGAGCGGTGACGTACCCTCTGATGTCCATGAGGACCGTATCGATCAGGGGGTGTTCCGCCACCCCGGCCCGGTGACCGCCCGCACGGGGGCGATCCGGCCCCGTCCCAGACGCGAGCTGCGCCGCTCAAGGCGCCGACGCCGCCACTCCTGCTGGGACCATCTCATCGCCGCCCCGCTGTGGCCGTTGCACGGCGCGAACCTCGGCACCCTGCTCCGCACTTGCGACGCCGTAGGCGCCTGCCTGGCCGTTCCCCGGTTCCGGTGGGTGCCCGAGGCGCTGGAAAAGGGCAACACGCTGCGCCATCCCTCATGCGTCCACTGGGTGAACGACCCGCTGGGATGGCTGGCCCGGCAACGGGAGGACGGCACGCGCGTGGTCGGCGTGGAACTGGCCGACGAGGCGGTGCGGCTGGCCGACCTGCCCCCAGCGCGGCAGCGGACCGTCGCGGTGCTCGGCCACGAGCAGTACGGCATCCCGCCCGACGCCCTCGACCTCCTCGACCAGGCCGTGGAGATCCCCATGGTCGGCACCGGGCACAGCCTGAACGTGGCCGTGGCCGGGTCCCTCGTCCTGTACAAGCTGGCCGGGCTGCTGTAGGGCGGCCAGGCCGGCCCGCGGACATCCGCGAGGCCGGGTCGTGTGCGACTGAGCCCACCGAATCGTGCCCCCACGCCCGGCCGCCGTTGCGATCGGGCGGGGGGCTAGATTCGGGCACATGAGGCGATATGTGATCATCGGTGCCGGGGCGATCGGCGCGACCGTGGCGGCGCAACTGACCCTGGCCGGGATCCCGGCGGTCTTGATCGCCCGCGGGGAGAACGGCGCCGTGCTGCGCCGCGACGGGTTGCTCTTCGTCCGTCACGAGGGTGAGCGGCGGGTGGCGCTGGACGTCGCGAGCGGCCCGGACGAGGTCGACCTGGAGAAGGGCGACGTCCTGGTCCTGGCCACCAAGTCCCAGGACACCGAGCGGGCCTTGCAGGACTGGGCGCACCGCCCGGTGCGTGGCGCCGAGACCGTCCCGATCCTGACCCTGCAGAACGGGCTGGACAACGAGCGGACGGCGCTGCGCCGCTTCCCGCTGGTCCTGGGCGCGGTGGTGTGGCTGCCCGCGAGCCACCTGGCGCCGGGCGAGGTCGTGGCACGTGCCAAGCCCGTGACCGGTGCCTTCTGGATCGGCCGGTACCCCTCCGGCCACTCCCCCGTCGCCGACGACGTCGCCGCCGACCTGCGCGCGGCCGGTTTCCACGCCGGGACGGTGCCCGACATCGTCTCCTGGAAGGCCGCCAAGCTCCTGAGCAACCTGGTGAACGCGCTCGACGCCCTCTACGCCCCCAGCGATCTGCGCGACCAGGCCGCCGAGGCGCTGCGCGCGGAGGGGCGGCGCGCCCTGGAGGCGCACGGCATCGAACCCGCCACGCTCATCGAGGAGGCCGCCGAGGTGCGCGCCGACGTCGTGGCCTCCGACATCCCCGGCCGTCCCGTCCAGCACAGTTCCACCTGGCAGAGCCTGGCCAGGGCGGGCAGCGTCGAGACCGACCACCTGAACGGGGAGATCGTGCTGCTGGCGCGGCTGGCCGGTCTGGAGGCCCCGCTGAACGAGGCCGTCCAGAGGAGGATCGCGAGGGCCGCGCGGGAGGGCGTCGCGGCCGGTTCCCTCACCGACGAGGACCTCAAGCGCGACCTCGGGTATTGACCGCTCGCGCGGGCCGGGGCGCCGTGCGAGCCCGTGCCACGCGCGCTCCGGCTCGGACGGTCTGGAACGATCGGCTGCATGCGGCAGGTATCGGTAGGGCGTCGGCTGCTCGCGCGGGTGTGGCGGATGCTGAGCGGGCGCGTCCAATGGCGGGTGGCGCGGATCAGGCACCGGACGTTCCTGGTCTACGCCGCCGGGATCGTCCGGGACGAGGAGGGGCGGATCCTGCTGCTGCGGCATCGGCTGTGGCCTCCGTACCGGGCGTGGGGGCTGCCGGGCGGTTACGTCAACGCGGGCGAACGGCTGGAGGACGGCGTCGCGCGCGAGGTGCGGGAGGAGACGGGGCTCCAGGTGAGGGTGGCGGGGCCGCCGGTGTGGCTCGCCAGCGGTTTCCGGTTCCGTGTCGAGGCGTACTACGAGGCCGAGCTCGTCGGCGGCCGGCTGGACCTGGACCCGGGCGAGATCCTCGACGGCCGCTGGTACGCGGTGGACGGGCTGCCGCAGGAGATGTCGCCTCGCCTGCGGGACCTGCTCATCGCCCTTCCCGCGCCGGGAGGGTCGCGACAAGGGCGATGAGACCGGACAGGGGGCTCAGTCTTCGGGGAAGTCCTCCGGGTCCACCGTCTCCGTCTTGGCGGGATCGCCGGAGTCCGATTCCAGGTGGATCGTCCAGTCCTTCCAGGAGATGCGGGTGGCCGTGACGGTCGTGCGGTAGCCGATCGGGTCCTTGAAGCGCTCGAACGCGCATTCCCGGGCGAAGGTCCGGGCCTTGGCGTCCCAGCCGGTGCCCTCGGCGATGTAGACGGTGTACTTGCCGTCCGGGATGCCCCTGACGGTGGTCTTCTTACCGCTGTGGACGTAGACGGACAGGAAGGTCTTCTTGCCCTTGGTCAGGGCGACTACGGCGTCATCGCCGCCGCCTCTGACGATGAGCGAGCCGCGCCCGCCGCGCCCGCCGGACTGTATCAGCTTCCCGTTGGACGGGCGCTTGGACGGTTTCTGACCGGCGGCCGGCACGGCCAGCTCGACGGCGCCGCCGGGGAGCTTGGACTCCAGCGCCGTGATGCCGGTGCGGAGGGCCGTGGCGCCGTCGGTGTCGCCCACCCTGGCCCTCACCGCGCCGCCGGTGCACAGGTGCCGGCCGTCCACCAGGCCGGCGACGACGTTCAGATCGGTGTAGGTCCGCTGCAACGCGAGGAGCAGATTCGTATGCTCCCGCGCGGTCGCCGGGGGCGGTGTCACGGCCCGCAGCGCGTTCGCCGTCTGGCCGGTCGCCCGCCGGACCGCGGTGACCCGGCCTTCCAGCCCCTTGTATCCCTTGGCCTTGTCGAGGTCCTTCAACGCCGACCGCAACGGCTCGACCGCGCTCGCCACCCTGGCCTCGTACTCCTGGAGGGACATGGGCCTTACGGAGGGGCGGCTGGACGCGCTTCTCTCGATGTCCGAACCGGCCGTACAGGCCCCGGAACAGAGCGTGCCCGACACGAGGACCGCGCCCCAGGCCGCTCCGCGCAAAGTGATCATCAGGGAATTATGGTCGCGAGATTCTCGCACCGGCCCGCGAGGGGCGCGGCCGGATCGGGCCAACGCGCCGGCGCCGTCCGGGCCTGATCCGGACCGGGCCGAGGGGTTGACGGGCGCCCGGGACGACGGGACGCTGTGCTTTCACCGGGCACATGGGAGCGCTCCCATAGCTGGGAGCGTGGGAGCGCTCCCACCACCCCCAGCCCATGAGGGAGCATGATGAAACCACGTCCCGGCCTATTGGCCGCCGCCGCGGCCCTGCTCTTTTCCCTGCTCGCCACGCTGCTCGGCAGCGCCGCGCCCGCACAGGCGACGACCCGGTCCCATGACCCGCTCGATGACCGCACCCGTTTCTATGTCGAACCCGAGACCAACGCCGGAGAGCAGGCGAGGATCTGGGCGAAGGCCGGACGCTTCCAGGACGCGAAGCACATGCGGGCCCTCTCCAAGGTCTCGCAGGCGGTCTGGTTCACCAGCGGCACCCCCGCGGAGGTCCGCAAGTCCGTCCAGGCCACGATGCGTCAGGCGGTGCGGCAGCGGTCGGTGCCCGTCCTGGTCGCGTACTACGTCCCGGGCCGGGACTGTTCCCAGTACTCGGCCGGCGGCGCGCCGAGCGAGCAGGCGTACCGGGAATGGATCAAGGCGTTCGCGTCCGCGGTCGGCGGCCACAAGGCCGTCGTGATCGTCGAGCCGGACGGGCTCGCGCTGCTGTCCAGCGAGCCCTGGTGCGGCGAGGGCGGTGGCGGCTCCACCGGCCTCCCCGAGGACTTCTCCCTGGTCGACGAGCGCTTCCGCGAGATCAACTACGCGGTCGACACCTTCCAGCGGCTTCCGCGCACCGCGGTCTACATCGACGCGGGCCACTCCGCGTGGCAGCAGCTCAACGACTACGACGCGGGCTTCGGCGTGCCCAGCCAGCAGCTCGGCATGGCCAGCCGCCTGCTGCGCGGCGGCATCGCCAAGGCGGACGGCTTCTTCCTCAACGTGTCCAACTACCGCACGACCGAGGAGCTGACCGCGTACGGCACGGACCTGGCGAAGTGCCTGCGCCACCGGCGCCTCACGGGAGCCACGTCGTGCTCACAGGAAGACCTGGCGCGCGTCACGTCCGACCCGCGCAAGCTCACCCACTTCGTGCTCGACACCAGCCGTAACGGCCTGGGTCCCTGGATTCCCCCATCCGGCCAGTACACCGACCCTCAGGATTGGTGCAACCCGCCGGGACGCGCCCTGGGGGCCCGCCCGACCACGCGCACCGGCAACGGCCTCATCGACGCGTTCCTCTGGGTGAAGCGCCCCGGTGAGTCCGATGGCCAGTGCACGCGCGGCACGGCCGGCCCCGAGGACCCGGAGTACGGCATCGTCGATCCGCCCGCCGGCGAGTGGTGGGCCGACTACGCCCTCGGCCTCGCCCAGCGAGCCGTTCCACCGCTGAACTGACCCCGGACGGCGGCGAGGGCCGTCACATCCCACCGTCGCCCCACCGTTTCGGTCATGATCAGCAGGCCGGTGTGCCGCGGACTGCTGGGAGGGACCGGGTTGGTGAGGCGACGGTGGTCGGCCCGCCTGGTGGCGGGCGGGTCGTTGGCCGCGCTGTGCGGCGGGGTTCCGGCGGTCGCGGACGCCACGACGGCCGGGGTGACCGCGCCGGAGTACACCTTCACCGTGAAGGTGGCGCCGGGTGTGACGTTCCGGACGTTCTCCACCTCGGGGATCGGCGGCCCCGCCCTGGGCGACCTGATGACGATCGACCTGCGGAATCCACGGGTCGAGGTGCGACTGCTGCGTCCGCCGGTGGTCGCCGCCCGCCGGACGGTGTCGTCTATGGTCAACGCCCGGCACGCCGTCGGCGGCGTGAACGGCGACTTCTTCAACATCGGCAACACCCGGCCGGGCGTCGAGGCGACCGGGTCGTCGGTCGGACCCGAGGTGGACGACGGGCGCCCGCTCAAGGCCGCCGTCCCGGCCGGCCAGCGGTTCGGCCCGGGACTGCCGCCGGCCACGAGCACCGAGGACGTCATCGGCGTGGGCGAGGACGAGCGCGCGCACGTGGCACGGCTGACCCTCCAGGGGACGATCCGTTCCCGCAAAGCCACGCTGCCGCTGCGCGGGCTCAACCAGTACGCGTTGCCGGTCGGCGGCGCCGGGGCGTTCACCAGCGACTGGGGCGGCGTGTCACGCCGGCGCGCGGTGTGCGGCAGCGACACCGACAGGGACGACCCGTGCAGCACCGACACCGCCGAGGTCACCGTGCGGCGTGGCGTGGTCGTCAAGGTCGAGGACGCGGTGGGCGGGGGCACGATACCGCCTGACACGACGGTCCTGGTCGGGCGCGAGAAGGCCGCCGGCACGCTGCGGACGCTGCGTCCCGGCGACCGGGTGAGCGTCCGGTACCGGTTCACCGGCCCAAGGCGATTCCGCTTCGCCCTCGGCGGGTTCCCGATCCTCCGGGACGGCGTGCCGCTCGACGGGCTTGAAACCCGGCGGCCCGCGCCCCGCACGGCGGCCGGGGTCGGCGGGGAGGGCCGCTACCTGTACCTGGTGGTCGTGGACGGCAGGTCGGTGCGCAGCGGCGGGCTGACCGTCGCCGAGCTGGCCGGCCTGCTCGACCGGGCCGGTGCGGACGACGCGGTGAACCTGGACGGCGGAGGCTCCTCGACGTTCGTCGCGCGCCTCCCCGGCGAGCCGTCCGCGACCGTCCGGAACGTGCCCTCCGACGGGACGGAGCGCGCCGTCGCCAACGGGATCGGGGTGTTCACCCGCCGCTGACGACGGCGCGCCTCACCGGCTCAGGCGGCTTGGTCGTCGTCGTCGATGACGACCAGGCGGGCGAACCCCGCGCCGACCACGGCGTTCACCGGGACGGACGCGACGACCTGGTAGGACTGCGGACCGCTCGCCGGTGTCGTGTCGCCGCGCACCGGCACCTGGAAGGTCGCCGAGGTCTTCCCGGCGGGGATCACGACCTCCTGCGCCGCCTGCGTGACGACGGCCGCGGCGCCGCTCGCGAGCGTCTGGACCTGCACCCGTACCGGCTCCTTCGCCCGGGACGAGAGCCGGAGCGTCATCGTGGCGATGCCGGGCCCGTCGCCCTCGGGCACGGTCAGGCTCTCGACCGACACCTGGGGCAGCCCGCCGGTCCGGGTCCGGCCCTCGTCGGCGTTGGTGAACGCGAGGTCGGCCAGGTAGGCGCCGCCGGCGGCGCTCGCCCCGGCGATCCGCACGTCCAGGAGGTTCTTGAGGTCGACGCGCTTCAGCGAGTCCAGCGGGATCCGGACGGTGCGCAGCCACGTCTTGGGCAGCGGCGACGCCGTGCCCGGGAACGGGGTCAGCGCTTCGCTCACGTCCGACACCTTGACCGTCGCGGAGCGGCCCGCGCGGTCGGTGACGGTGACCGCCAGGTCGCCGGAGGACGAGCCCTCGTCCAGCGCGGCGCGGAACGTCAGGGCGTCATAGCCGCTGACGTTGCGCGCGTTCTTGGGCAGCGTCGCCCTGACCGCGCCGGTGGTGTCCGTCCAGAAGAACCGCAGCACAGGCGTGGACGGGACGTTCGGCCCGTAGGTCGCGGGCGTCCACGATGGGGCCTGGGCCGTGGTGAGCGTGGTCGCGCAGGACGGGAGGCCGCTCTGCGGAGAGCCATTGTTCATGCCCGCGCAGATGCCGCCCGTCGCCGAGCCCTCGATCTTCACCGAGTCGGGCAGCGTGGTGAAGGTGGCGACGTCCAGCCGCTTGCTCGCGGGCGGCCTCGCGACGCCGTGGACGATCGCGCGTCCCGCCGACGCGGCCGTGCCGCCGCTGCCGTCGAACAGCGGGAGGAACGCCTTCTCACCGCCCTGGACCAGCCGGAAGAACCCGCTGATGTACGCGGTGCCGACCGCGTACTGCTCGGCCGGGGTGAGGCGGGACGGCGCCGTGTTGCCGCACACCGGGTCGGTCTGCCTGCTCCAGTCGTCGGACGCGGGCGCCACGGCGACGCCGGGCGTCCACTCGGTGTTGAAGAAGTTGTGGTTGACGCCCATCACCATGAGCGACGACATGAAGGCCCGCTCCTTGGGGTCGGCGTAGCGGGTGTCGTCGTAGAAGTGCTGGCCCTGCTGGTTGGACACGTCGCCGTCGCAGTACGGCAGCAGCACCGACATGGGGATGTTCGGCAGGGTCGCGCGGGCGAAGTCGGTGGGCGCGAGCGGCAGCACCGCCTTGATGCCGTACGGGTGCTTGCGGCCGTCGTTGAGCAGGGCGGCCTTGACGACGCCCTCCCCGCCGCGGGAGTGGCCCATCAGCCCGATGTCGTTCATGTCGAGCCGGTTCTTGAAGATGTCGATGAGGGCCTTCTCGCCACCCTTGCCGTGGGTGGCCGCGTCGAGGAGGTCCAGGTGCTTCATGACCAGCTCGCCTCGCGCGAGCGCGCCGCGGTCCTCACTGAACGGGTTGTCGGTGGCGTTGACGCCGTTGGCGCTGATCGACACGACCGCGTAGCCGTGGCTGGCCAGGACCCTGGCGGGACCCTCGTACCCGGTGAAGCTGTCGATGGGACGCTGCCCCTCCGGGCAGGGCCACTGCGAGTTGGAGGTCTGCCGGGTGGTGGGGTTGTAGCAGGCCGAGTGACGGCCGTGCAGGAACAGCACCAGGGGGCGCCTGCCGGGCCTGTCGGGCAGGAAGACGTCCGCGCGGATCTCGGCCGGGCGGCCTCCGATTCCCGAAAGCGTCACGGCCGTGTCGCCGAGGTCGTAGGAGGTCTTGAGGACCCTGTCCTTGCCGGGCGTCGCGGGGTCGGCGGGCACCGGCTTCTTCTTCTTGGGCGCGGCGGGGGCGGGGGCGCCCTTCCTGGCCGGCGCCTCGGTCTCGGTGGGCACCTCGCCGTTCCACGCCACCTGGACGGAGGTGGCCCTGGCGGCGCGCGGGTCCGTGGTGACGAGCGTGAGGGTCTTGCCGTCGGGGGATTCCTGGGCGGCGCCGAGCGACACCCCGTCGACGGCCAGTTCGGGCGCCGCGTCGCGGACGGGCAGCGGCTCGTCCAGCCGCAGCGTCACGCGATGGCCGCCGCCCCGGACCGGTTCGATCGTCCAGTCCTTCGAGGGGGACGGCACCGGGGCCGCGTACGCGGTCCCGCCGGCGACGAGCGCCGACACCAGTGCGACACCGGCGACCGCGGATCTCAACGCCGTGCGCGGCGCGGATCCGCGAGCCCGTTCCCGGGCACGCGGGAAGAGGGACATAAGGGGTTCCTTTCGACCTGGTTTCGGTCGAAAAAAACCCAAAGAGCGATCTTGGTGGGTTACGTCCGCGTTGCACGGCGGTAAAGATCGCTACGGGGCCGTAGACTCACGTCTCGCGCACGCCGTGTTGACGCTGTGGCGCACGGTGCGGAAACCTCGGAGTCAACGCCGTTCAACCCCCCGGACCGGAGGTAGGAACCCGGTGAGCGCGTCGCCCGGCTGGTATCCGGATCCGCACTGGATGGGACGCGAACGCTACTGGGATGGCCGAACCTGGACCGACCGGTCTCGCCGCTGGGAAGGCAACCGCGGCCCGGCCCCGTCCGCTCCCCCGAGCACCCGGCCGACGCCCACTCATCCGACACCCACTCATCCGGCACCCACCCGGTCGGCACCCACACAGCCGGCACTCGCCCGCCCGGCGCCCGTTCAGCCGGCGCCCGTTCGGCAAGCGCCCCGCGCGATCGACGCCCCGCCTCGGACGGCCGCCGCGCGTCCGCCCCGATCCGCGATACCGGCGCTGACCCTCCTCACCGCCCTGGCGACGGAGATGGCGATCGTCGGTCCGGTCGCGGTGGCCCTGCACCTGCGCTGGCCCGTCTGGGGAGCGGCGCTGCCCTTCCTGCTCTGGTGGACGGTGGCCCTGCTCCCGTACCGGCCACGCTCGAAGACGTCCCACCGCGAACCGGACGGCAAGGAACTGGCGCGCCTGGCCGACCCCTGGCGGCACGTCCTCCAACGGGCCGCGCTGGACCCGCGCGACCACCGCGTCCTCCTCACCGACCGCGACAGGCTGAACGCCTGCGCGACCACCGGTCACGGCATCGTGGTCACAGCGCGGTCGGCCCGTACCCTGCCGCCCCGCCAGCTCGAAGCGGTGCTCGCGCACGAACTGGGCCACCGGTTCACCGCGTCCTTCACCCGCCTGACCTGGCCGAGCAGGCTGCTGTGGTGGACGCTCAGCGCCTTATGGACACCGGTCGGGCCGATGTGGAAACGGGCGGTCGAATGGCACCGTCCCATCGGCTTTCTGCTGGTCTTCCTGCTCGCCGCCCTCGCCACCGCGGTGACCGTCATCGTCGTCGTGCCCGCCGCCCTCACCCATGCCCTGCACCGCGCGGCACGCCCGCTGACCGACCGCGCCGAGTTCCGCGCCGACGACTTCGCCGTACGCCTCGGCCTCGGCCCCGACCTTCTCGCGGCGATCGAGCACCGGCTGGAGGCCACGCCCTCCGACAAGCCCCTGCCCCCGCGCCTGCTCCGCCGGGCCGAGCGTCTGCGCCGCCGACTCGCCTGAGGCGCGCCGCCGTCCACGCTTGCGGCCGACCTGCGACGAGCGTTAGGACTGGTTCACATGGCATTGGGCTGGAAGCTGGTCATCGACAGCGCGAACGCACCCGTCCTCGCGGACTTCTGGGCCGCGGCGCTGGAGTACGATGTGGAGGATCCCACCCCGCTCATCGAGCGACTGCTCGCGGCGGGGCAGATCGACGCCGAGGCGGTCACCGAGCACGGCGGCCACAAGATCTTCCGGGGCTATGCGGCGATCCGGCACCCCGACGACCCGTTCGACGAGACCAGCGGCATCGGCCACGGCCGGCGGCTGCTGTTCCAGGACGTCCCCGAGCCCAAGACCGTCAAGAACCGCCTGCACATCGACGTCCACAGCGGGCCGGGCGGCCTGGACGACCTGGTGACCCGCCTGGAGGGCCTGGGCGCGACCCGCGTCCGTGAAGTGGACAAGGGTCCCGCCGGTCACTGGTGGATCATGCAGGACCCCGAAGGCAACGAGTTCTGCGCCGCCTGAGCCCGTCAGGATTTGCCGCCGAACAGCGGTGGCGGGCCATGGCGGGGACCGGACCGGTGCCCCGGAGGCGGGCCCGGTTGCTGCGGCAGGGGTTCTCGCGGGACGGGCGCCGCGGGCGGGGCGGCGGTCCAGCCCGGAGTGGTGGCCGGGCTTCCCGAGGCGATGGCCTGCTGAGGCGCGGGCGGGTCGGGCAGAGGGTCGAGGCTCACCCGGTCCAGGGTCACGATGGCGGGATCGCACTCGACAGGGGTCAGGACGCGACCCCCACCCGGTGCGGACTCGACCAGGAGAAGGGCGTGGTCGGGAAGGTGCTGGAGGGTGACGGGTTCGATGACGTACTCGTAGACCCGCTGCGTGGAGTCGGTGTCGCTCCAGTTCGTGCCCTCGGCGTAGGAGTAGGTGGCGGACCAGTTGCGCGAGGTGGACGTCGAGGTGCCCGTGGTGTCGCTGGTGCTGCGTGAGCCGCCCCGGTTGGAGCCGGACTGGCGGTTGGTGGAGCGGTCGGGGAACAGGCCGAACATCTCGCCGCCCGAGTAGGTGACGCCCGACGAGCGGCTGGTCCCCCAGTTGGTGGACGTGCCGGTGGTACGGCTGGTGGAGTAGGTCTCCGAGTCGCTGTGGCCGCTGGTGTCGGA
Source organism: Actinomadura sp. SCN-SB (assembly GCF_043906805.1). Lineage (NCBI taxonomy): Bacteria > Bacillati > Actinomycetota > Actinomycetes > Streptosporangiales > Thermomonosporaceae > Actinomadura > Actinomadura sp. SCN-SB. The sequence goes on from NZ_JBIMPP010000004.1 coordinate 206,000, forward strand.
GCTGGTGTGGGACTCGTTGCCGCCGACGCTCTTGGTGATCTGGGACAGGACGAACCGGTACTCGCGGCCGATGAAGTCGGCGGCGCGCGTCGCGTCCTCGTTGTTGCCGAGCCGCATGAACGCCACCGCGCCGCCCCCGATCAGTTCGGCGGACGTCTCGCGCAGGCGCCGGAACAGGAACGTGAGGGGCACGCCACGTCGCTCGCAGGCGTCCGACAGCCGTTCCAGGTGGCGCCGGGCCAGCTCGTCGGCTCCGGCGACGACCACGGCGGGGGTGGAGTCGGACGTGGCGGCGATGCGATGGGTGACCCACTGGACGATCAGGTCGGTGAGCAGCTCCGACCGGACGTTGCGGGCGCGGCTGTCCAGCGCGACGACGGTCAGGTAGCCGGCGGAGTGGTCCTCGCGCGGCGCGGTGCCGAGGTTCTCCAGGGGGTGCAGGTAGGACTCGATGCGCGACAGGTTGGCGTGCGCCTGGCGCCGGTACTCGACGGTGAAGAGCTCGCTCGCGATGCGGCGGCGCTCGTCGCGGGTGAGGGCGCCGGACGTGTCGGGTTCGCCCATCAGGGCGCGGAGGGCCGCGGCGATCCGGCCGAGGGTGATGTCGCCGTTGAGGGCGCCGCACACGGTGGTGAGGATCCGGTCGTCCATGCTGCGTTCCGCGCGGGCGGTGTCGGGCGTGCCGCCGTGCATGGACTCGACGATGGCGTCCACCAGGTCGCGCGGCGGCAGGTCGACCAGCAGCGTCGCGGACTCCTGGCGGCCGGGCAGGACCTGGACGTCCACGCCCTTCCAGGCGTGCTGGGCCAGCGAGACCAGCTCACCGCTGACGAGCTCGCGGGACAGGTCCAGCACCAGCAGCGGCTGCGCGGCGAGGGTGGACGTCCCGTACGTGGTGAGCAGCGCCTCCCAGGACCACAGCGTGCCGCCGAACACGTCCAGCCGGCGGGACGGGCGCGGCACCGCGCCCCACTCGGGAAGGCCGTCGAGGCGGGCGCGTTCGGCGGCCTCGTGCGCCTGCTTGCGCGCCTGCCATCGCCGGGCGGCCTCCTCGTAGCCTCCGACGGTCTGCCGGTGCGCCAGCTCGTACGCCTGCCGCGCGCTGTTGCGCCGCTGGACGGCGATCAGCGTCAGGGCCGTCCCGGGCGTCGCGGCGATCAGTGCCAGCAGCAGCGCGCCCGCCGGGACGGGGGTCCCCGCGCCGCCGCCGGACGCGGTGCAGGCCGCGAAGAGCGCGAGGATCGCGGCGACGCCCAGACTGGCGGGAAGGGTGCGGCGCAGGCGGTGCCGCGCGTCCCGCTCGGTGTCGGTGATCCTGCGGGCCAGGTAGTCGGGGAGCTGCCGCCGCTGAGGAGGCGCCTCGGGGAACGGGCGCAGGAACCACCAGCGGTCGCGGAACACCCAGCCGAGCCGCGGATCCGGGCTGAACAGCCTGTCCCTGCGGCTGAGCAGGGCCTGGTGGTCGATACCGCCCCGCACGAGCGCGAACCCCCGTTCTGGTGCCGGCCCCTCTCGGTCGATAACGCAAAACACACAAGCAGATTGACACCGGACTTGTCAGCGGTTCCGCCCAGAATCGGGCTTCCCATCGGCGACCTTGCTCACTAGCCTGACTGATCACGTCCCGCCGCGGAGGTCGTACAGGCATGGCCGGTCAGCTACCCGACACGCTGCGGCGACGGATGCGCGCCCTGCCCGTGTGCCGCCTCCTGGAGGCGCCGCGCCCGCACGGCGAGGACGCCGAGCCGGACGGCCGCGACGAGTGGCGCGACCAGCGGATGGCCGCGCTGGTGTCGGCGTACCACGCCGGTCACGGCCCGGACGGGGAGAGCGGCGCGGTGCTGGTGGCATGGCGGCGTACCCAGGCGTCCGGTCCGACGGAGGTGTTCGTCGGCGGGGACTCGCTCATCGCCGACTCGTCCGAGGGCGCCGCGACGCTGAGCCTGCCCGCGGGAGGGCGGGGCGCACTCCTGCCGGCGGGGCTGCTGGCGGACGCGCTGGGCACGTTCCCGCATTGGGTACGGATCGGCGGCATCTCCGACGGCCTGCTGGCCGACCCCGTCCCGGACGGGAGGAGGGACGGGACGAGGGAGCCGGCGCGGCCATCGCTGGAGGACGGCCTGCTGTCGGTGTGGATGCAGCCGTTCGCGTGGCTGCTGCTCGCCGAGCCTGTGGAGACCGGCGAGGCCGACCGGCTCGCGGAGGAGCTGGCGGACCGGCAGCAGTACTTCAAGTCGATGGCGGAGATGTCACCCGAACACGCGGTGGCGTCGATCCGCGATGAGCATCGGCATCGCGAGCTGCGTCAGGCCACCACGTCCGGGCTGTGGAGGGTGCGGCTTCTGGCCGGTGCCACGACGGAACGGGCGGCGGCGCGCGTGGCGGGGCTGGTGTGCGCGTCGGCCGATCTGGAGGGGCTGCCGTACGCGCTCGTCCCCGAGACCCAGGCGAGCCTCGGGGGCGAACGTGAAGAGCCCGGCGCGGCGCGGCCGTCGTTCCCGTTCGAGGCGAGCACGCAGATGCTCGCCGCGCTCGCCCGGCCCCCGCTGCGGGAGGTGGCGGGCGTCCGGTTCACGCTGCGCCCCGAGTTCGACGTGACACCCGAACCGTCCGCCTCGGGCGCGGACGGGATCGCGCTGGGACGCGTCCTGGACCGCAACCGCCGCGAGGTCGGCGACCTCACGCTGCCGCTGTCGAGCCTGAACCGGCACACCTTCGTGTGCGGCGCGACGGGCGCCGGCAAGTCGCAGACCGTCCGGGCGCTGCTGAGCGCGGCGTCGGGTGCGGGGCTGCCATGGCTGGTGGTGGAGCCCGCCAAGGCCGAGTACCGGCTGATGGCCGCGCGCCTCCCGGACGCCGAGGTGGTGGCGATCCGTCCCGGTGACCCCGGAGAGATCGCGGCCGGGATCAACCCCCTGGAGCCCGCGACCGGACCGGACGGGCGGCCGTTCCCGTTGCAGACGCACGCCGATCTGGTGCGCGCCCTGTTCCTGGCGGCGTTCGAGGCCGACGAGCCGTTCCCTCAAGTGCTGAGCGCGGCGCTGACCCGGTGCTACGAACGGCTCGGCTGGGACCTGGCGCTGGGCGAGCCCGCCGTCCCGGGCGCGACGCCCCGCTACCCGACGCTGGGCGACCTGCAAGCCGCGGCGGAGACCGTGGTGGACGAGATCGGGTACGGGCAGGAGATCACCGACAATGTCCGCGGGTTCGTCCGGGTGCGGCTGTCCAGCCTCCGCCTCGGCACCACCGGCCGGTTCTTCGAGGGCGGGCACCCGGTCGACTTCGGCGAGCTGCTGAGCCGCAACGTCGTCCTGGAGATCGAGGACGTGGGGGACGACCGCGACAAGGCGTTCCTCATGGGCACGGTGCTGGTGCGCCTGGTGGAACACCTCCGGCTGCGCCACCGCCACCGGACGGGCGGCGGGCTGCGGCACCTCAGCGTGTTCGAGGAGGCGCACCGGCTGCTGCGGCGCACCGAGGAGGCGGGTCCCGCGTCGCACGCGGTGGAGACGTTCGCGGGGCTGCTGGCCGAGATCCGCGCCTACGGCGAGGGCCTGGTCGTGGCCGAGCAGATCCCGGCGAAGCTCGTCCCGGACGTCATCAAGAACACCGCCGTCAAGATCGTCCATCGGCTGCCGGCCAGGGACGACCGGGACGCGGTCGGCGCCACGATGAACATCACCGAGGCCCAGTCGCAGTTCCTGGTCACCCTCACTCCGGGCGAGGGCGCGGTCTTCACCGACGGCATGGACTTCCCGCACCTCGTCCGGATGCCGGACGGCACGCGGCTGGAGGCGGCCTCGTCCGCGGCCGTCGCCTCCCCCGCCTCGGTGGTGTCGCCGCGCAGCCCCACCTGCGGGAACGACTGCAAGGCGTCGCCGTGCACGCTGCGCGACATGCGCGCCGCCCACCACACGCTGACGCTGCGTCCCGAACTGGTCCTGTGGGCGGAGCTGGCCGCCGCCGCGCACCTGACGGGCTGGGGAACGCCCGTTCCGGACGAGACCGTGCTGGAGGCGGTGCGGGCGCTGCCGCCACGGCTGCGCGACTGCGCGCTCTCGCACGCCGTGGACGCCGCCGTCGCCGCCCGGTCCAGCGTGATCCCGCCGACCGGCGGTCACCGGGCGCTGGCCGACCACCTGGCCGCCGTCCTGCGCGCCCCGCTGGACGGGGTGACCGGGTGCGTCAACGACGAGGTGGAGTTCCTCGCCGCCCCCTTCCGGTGGTGCCTGGTGCTGGAAGAACTACGGGCGGCACAGGAGATGGCGCCCGTCCAGGGACGCCATCCGCGCAGCGACGAATGGGCCGCCCTCTACGGGCGCGACGTACCCGGCCGTACCGTCACCGAGCAGTTGGAGCACGTCTCCGCCTGGTGGACCCGGGACCAACGCGACCGGGACGCCCGCGATGCCGCGCTGTGGGGAACGGCCGTCCCCTCCGCGATCGAGACCGCCGTGGGCGCGCGCCGCGACGACGAAGACTGGGCCACGCGCCTGCACGAGTCCGTCGCGGCGCTGAGCAACCTCAAGGGCCTCCTGGACTCCTACATCCCGAGCGACGCTTCGGCGCCTGCACGGACCGCTTCGGCATCCGCTGGACGGTCGACATCTCCACCGCCTGAGTACGGTACGGGGGGATGATCCCGGGGCTCGGCCGGCGGCACAGGCCGTACTCGGCGCGGCGGCGGACGAGCATGGCCGCCACCATCTCCAGATAGTGGCCCACCCCCCTTCCGCGCGGATCTCCGTATGATCGGTCGCATGACGAGCGACCTCCCCGATCCCTCGCGGCGGAGCGACATGCGCGTGTCCCATGCGGAACGGGACGCCGTCGTGGAACGGCTGCGCGAGGCGGCCGGCGAGGGACGGCTCGACCTCGACGAGCTGGAGTCCAGGGTCGGCCTCGCGCTGACCGCCAAGACCTATGGCGATCTGGAGGCCCTGACCGCCGACCTGCCGCCGCCGCCCCCGCCGCGATCGGAGCCGCCGCTGGTCCTCAAGGGCGGGCTGAACGGGGCGTCCCGCACCGGGCGGTGGCGCGTCCCCGAGCACATCACCGCGGACGGCGGCCTGGGCGGCGTCAAGATCGACTTCACGCGCGCGGACTGTCCGCTGTCCGAGGTCCGGGTGGAGGCGCACGGGCAGGCGGCGGGCGTCACCATCGTCGTCCCGGACGGCTGGATGGTGGAGACCGGCGGGTTCGACCCCGCCATCGGCGGCCTCAAGGACAAGACCGACCACGACCCGCTCCCCGGCACCCCCTTGATCCGGCTCACGGGCAACGGCGGCTCGGCGGGCGTGGTCGTGCGCCATCCCAACCGCTGGGAACGCCGCAAGCTCGAACGCAATCCCCCGAACACGTCCCTCGGCTGACGCCGCCCGCACGCCGCCGCGGGTCACGAAGGAGCATCGGCGTGTTATGGGACCTTGACACGGTGTGTTCGTGATGCCAGTTTGATCGTTCAAATGGGGAATTTGAACGATCAAACTCCGTCCGCCGGCCGACCCGGCGCGACGATATCCGAGGTGGCGGCGCGGGCGGGCGTCTCCCGGCAGACGGTGTCGAACGTGCTGAACGCGCCGGGACGGGTGGCGCCGGAGACGGCGGAGCGGGTACGGAGCGCGATCGCCGCGCTGGGCTACCGGCCGAACCGGGCCGCGCGGAACCTGCGGGAACGCGCCAGCCGGTGCATCGGATTCAAGATCGCCCATCCGGCCGGGCTGAACACCCTGCTCGATCGGTTCCTGCACGCGCTGGCGGACGCGGCCGGTTCGGCGGGCTACCACGTGCTGCTGTTCACCAGCCCCGAGTCCGACGCGACCGCCGGAGCCACCGCGGCCTCGGCCACCGCGACCATGGCCACCGCGTCCATCTCCGACGCCGAGCTGGCCTGTTACGAGGACCTGGTCGGCACCGGCACGGTCGACGCCTTCGTGGTCGCCGACGTCGTCGTGAACGACCCGCGTCCCGCGTGGTGCGCGCGCATGGGCGTCCCCTGCGTCTGCTTCGGGCGTCCCTGGGGCCAGGAGCACAAGCTGTACTCCTGGGTGGACGTGGACGGCGGCGACGGGCTGGCCCAGTCGGTGGACCACCTGGTCGCACGCGGCCACCGGCGCATCGCCTACCTCGGCTGGCCGGAGGGCAGCCGGGTCGGCGACGACCGCAGGGCCGGTTGGGACAGGGCCATGCGCCGCCACGGCCTCGACCCGTCCGGCCTGGCGGGAGGCTGCGAGGAGGACACGGCCGCGGTCCTGGCGGTGGCCCGCGAACTGCTGGCGCTGCCCGACCCGCCCACCGCGTTCGCCTGCGGCAGCGACACCTTCGCGGTGGCGGCGCGGCTCGCGGGCGGCCTGGACCCACGGGGCGTCCCGAAGGTGGACGTGGTCGGGTACGACGACTCCCCCGCGCTGGCGCTGATGGCGCCGCCGATGCCGAGCGTGCGGCAGCCCGTGGACGAGGTGGCGCGCCGCGTCGTGGACCTGCTGCTGGAGCGGATTCGCACGCCCGGTCTCCCACCCGAGGGGGTGATGCTGCGCCCAGAACTGATCACTCGGGGGGAGGCCGGGCGGTGACCCGGCGATGACAACGGCAGCTCCGAGAGAAAGGAAAGATCGTGGCACCCCTGACGACGACGATGCGTCACGCGATCGCGATTGGCAGCATGGCGGCGCTCGTGGCCGCCTCCGCCGTGGCGTGCGGTGGTGACGAGGGCTCCAGTGGTACGTCCGACGAGCTGACGGGGCGGGGGCCCATCACCCTCGCCCAGGGCAAGGACACCTCCGGCAACCTCCAGAAGCAGATCGACGACTGGAACGCCCAGCATCCCAACGAGAAGGTGCGGCTCATCGAGCTGCCCGAGGACGCCGACGGGCAGCGCCAGCAGATGGTGCAGAACGCCCAGGCCAAGTCCGACGCCTACACGGTGCTGGCCCTGGACGTGGTGTGGACGGCGGAGTTCGCCGCCAACCGCTGGATCACCCGGCTCCCGGAGAACCAGTTCAACCTCGGTTCGCTTCTGCCGCCCACGGTGAAGACCGCCCAGTACCGGAACCGGCTCTACGCCGTCCCGTTCAAGACCAACGCGGGCCTGCTGTTCTACCGCACCGACCTGCTGAAGCAGGCGGGCCTCGACGAGCCGCCGAAGACCTGGTCGGAGATGACCTCCGCCTGCGACAAGGTCAAGGACGAGGGCGTGGCCTGCTACGGCGGCCAGTTCGAGAAGTACGAGGGCCTGACCGTCAACTTCTCCGAGGCCGTCCACAGCGCGGGCGGCGTGGTGGTCAACGACCAGGGCGCGCCCAACGTCAACACCCCGCAGGCCAAGCAGGGCCTGGACTTCCTCGCCGAGGGCTTCAAGTCCGGCCGCATCCCGAAGTCGGCCATCACGTTCAAGGAGGAGGAGGCGCGCCGCGAGTTCGAGAAGGGCGGGCTGTTCTTCCTGCGGCAGTGGCCGTACCAGTGGGCGCTGTCGAACACGAAGGGCGACTCGAAGGTCGTGGGCAAGTTCGACGTGGCGCCGCTGCCCGGCGCGAACGGCCCCGGCGCGCCCACGCTGGGCGGCTACAACCTGGCGATCTCCTCGTTCGGCAAGAACAAGGCGACCGCGCTCGACTTCATCAAGTTCCTCACCGACGAGCAGCGGCAGCGGCAGAACCTGCTGGCGACCTCGGAGGCGCCGACGCTGGCCTCGCTGTACGACGACGCCGAGCTGCAGAAGAAGTACCCGTACCTGCCGGTCCTGAAGCAGTCGCTCCTCAACGCCAGGCCCCGGCCGGTCGTGGTCCGGTACGGCGACGTGACCAAGGCGATCCAGGAGAACGCCTACGCCGCGCTCAGCGGGACCAAGACCACCGATCAGGCCCTCGCCGACATGCAGGCCAAGCTCACCGAGCTGACCAAGCAGCAGTAGCGGCGCTTCGAGGAGGGGTCTGATGGCCACCACTATCGCCACCGCCCCCGAGCAGCCCGGATCCGCGCCCCCGTCCCCCGCTCGCCGCGGGGGCGCGCCCGAGCGCTCGGGACGGCTGGCCGCGCTGCTGCTCTCACCGACCTTCGCGGTGCTCGCGCTGGTCGTCGGGTATCCCATCCTGGCGGCGCTGCGCGAGTCGCTGTACCGCCGGGGCCAGGGCCTGGACGAGGAGGGATTCGTCGTCCAGGGCGACCGGTTCAGCGGCCTGGACAACTATCTCGACATCTTCACCGGGTCCGGGGCGCCGGTGTTCTGGGGCGCGCTCTGGAACACCACGTTCTTCACCGTGACCACGGTCGCCATCGAGACCGTGATCGGGATGTGCATGGCCCTGATCATGCACCGGGCGTTCCGGGGCCGGGCGCTGGTCCGCGCCAGCGTGCTGGTGCCCTGGGCGATCCCGACGGCGGTGTCGGCGCTGATGTGGCGCTGGACGTTCCAGGCCGACGGCGTGGCCAACGCGCTGATCGGCCGGGAGGTGCTGTGGACCACCGAGGGTCTCCAGGCCAAGTTCGCCGTGATCATCGCCGACACCTGGAAGACGGCGCCGTTCGTCGGGCTGCTGGTGCTGGCCGGGCTGCAACTGATCCCGCAGGACGTGCACGAGGCGGCCCGGGTGGACGGCTGCGGCGCCTGGCAGCGGTTCTGGCGGATCACGCTGCCGCTGGTCAAGCCGGTGCTGCTGGTCGCGGTGCTGTTCCGGCTGCTGGACGCGCTGCGCATGTTCGACCTGCCGTTCGTGCTGATCGGCGCGGACAAGGAGTCGGTGCGGACGCTGTCGATGGTCGCCTTCGACGAGGCGTCCAACCTGCGGTACGGGTCGGCGGCCGCGTACTCGACGGTGCTGTTCCTGTACGTGGCGGCGATCGCGTTCGCGTTCGTCAAGCTGCTGGGCGCCGACATCCTCGGCGACATGCGCGAGGCGAAACCCAAACGCGGACTCCGCGCGCGGCGCGCGGGTAAGCGGAAGGGGGTGACCTCATGACCG